>JAYVIY010000367.1:0-7528 GCA_043769795.1 Pseudobdellovibrio sp.
AAGAATGGGATCGTCAGGATTGCCAGGGTGAGCAAAGGTCATGATATGGCCAAAAGTTTCTTCATCCGGTGAATAGCCTGCGGCTAAAGCAACTGCAATAGCTTTAGCACCTAAGCTTTCTTTTTTTACATTATGCGAGCTGAATAAAAAAAGTTTTAACGCAAGTGGTTCAGCCGGGCAGTCAGCTAAAGTCTTTTGCAGGTAATCGAAGGATTGCGCGTAAAGCTTGTCGACATAGTTCACACACTCTTCACTGCAATTGATCCTGAGCTGACTTGCTTGTCCGTAGAGCGCTTCGCCAATAAACATATTTAAGTAGGGCCGATTGTCTCTAAATTTTTCGGCAAACGTAGAGTGTATTGCGTTAAAATGCTCTTCTCGTTTTTTGACGGCATTAATCACGGCCTGTGAAATTTCTTGTTGGTTTTCAAAGCGACCACAAGAGAGTGGCGGGCGAAGGTAAGAATCTTTTAGGTAACTGTAGAGTTTGGTAAGACGTAAGCTTCGTAGGAAGTTCTGATCGCCGTCAGCGATATCAATGTAGGACGTATCATTAATTCCCATCATCGAAATTATAAGGGCTGGCTTGATTTCATCATACTTCTGAGTCAGCGAGACAAGAATTTGAGATGTATTTATCGCGGGTACAGCCAAATTGAAAACTTTAAAATTGAAGCCACTGTATTTTTTATTGAGTTCCATTTGTAATTGGCGCGGCCAGGAGTCAAAGGCGTTGTCAGAAAACATCTGAGCCGTGGTTGATTCCCCGAGGGTGATGATTCTGATTTCTTTCGGATTGGTGAAGTCGGGTCTTTGATTGTCGTAGTTCTGAGATTGTATGATGGTCCAGCCTGTGAAGCGCATCGAAAGTTCAAGCCCGATGGCGAAAATAAGAATACCGAAAGTGACTGCTGAAACTTTAAGTAATATTTGTCGACGACGAGTTGATTTCAACATGACCTTAATCTAAACTAAAGAGACCTTTTTTCAACATTTGTTTGCTTGGAGTTTGATGGAAAAAAATGACAATGGAGTTTACTGCGCGCTGCCATTCGTGCATATGGCGATCAGGCCTAACGGCGAAGTTCTTCCCTGCTGCCGCTGGGAAGAACGCGAAAACAAGCCTGATGATTTGAATATCAGCCTAGCAGAACCTCGGAAGCATGCCTATTACCAAAAAATTCATAAAGATATGCTCGAAGGCAGGCAAAGCTTAGGCTGTTCAAAATGTTATCTGGAAGAGAAAAACGGCATAGAGACCATGCGCCAACAAAGCCTTTCCTCCTACGGCTATTATACGGAGGTTACCAAAGTTAAAAATATCGAGATCGCATTTTCAAATTTTTGTAATCTGGCCTGTCGCCACTGCGGACCGGCCTTCAGCAGCAAATGGCAAAAAGACTATAAAGTTCTTCATCCCGATGAATGGGTGCCGGGGCTTATCCGAAAAAATCAAAGTCTTTCAGGGCTAGATTTTTCAGAGTTGACCTATCTAAAGATTATCGGTGGCGAGCCTTTGCTAGAGCAGGATAAATTCATTGATTTGATCAAACGCTGTGATCTACCGAAGCTGGAGCTGCAGATTTGCACTAACGGCACGGTATTGCCGAACGAGGAGCTCGCGGCTCTTGTGAAACAGTGCAAGCAAGTTAAAATAGATTTGAGCATAGATGATGTGAACGCCGCCAATGATTATTTCAGGTACCCGAGTGATTTTAAAAAGATAGAAGAAAATATCAAGTGGTATGAGCAATCTTTTAAATCTCTTCCGCAAACGCAGCTCTATTTGCACTGTGTGATCAATATTTATAATTTAAATCATTTGGATGAAATTATGTTGTGGCACAAAGAAAACTTTAACGCTTGGACTTTAGATTTCGATCTTTTACACGAACCACGTCACTTTAGTATTTCTAATTTACCATCAAAGGCTAAAGAGATTTGCAAAGCCCGACTTGCAGACTGGCAGGTCGATGCAAGATTTGCGACTTATCATAGGTGGTTTGCGGCCTGCATGATGAAGCTGAGTGAACCAAGTAGGTCAACTTGGGAGGACTTTGTGAAGTACTCGAAAAAACTGGATCAACTGCGTAGCCAGAATCTAAAGACAGTTAATCCCGAGCTGAATTCTTGGATGGAGTTATTTTAAATACTCAGGTTGGTCTATTCGAAAAACCAATCTGAGTTTCGCAATTAGAAAATATACCGTACTCCAAGGCCAACAGCAAAGTAGACGTCAGTTCGGGGAGTTATGTCGAGCGTTGGCGCGATTTCACCGAAAATTTCAAGCTTCGGTTCAGACGTTCTGAATAATAGGCCAATGGGCGCGCGAATTCCGATGCGACTTGCAGAGTCATTGTAATAGGCGCGATCCCGTATATCTAAAAGTCGGATACCAATCCCGTAGTAAAGATTCAATGGATTAGCATTACCCACATTGAACTGATGAGCTTTGTTAATCAGGTAATCAGCGTGCAATGACATTCCGTAGCGCGATTCATTTGAGTACGAAAGTGCGCCGTCAATAGCGCGGTCGCCGCCTAAATCGTATTTTGCGGATAAGCCGGTGGTAGATCCAATTATAATACCCAGTTGGGCCTCGTTGGTATGTGCAAGGCTTGAGAATGTCAGAAGAGTAAGGCAGATGATGAGTTTCATTGAAAGTAATTCCTTTGTAACTAGTTCAGTTGTTTTTTTGCAAGTTGTTTGATGGTTTCAATCGACGTCGCCGCCGCATCCATAGATTTTGTAAAGTCTTTGTATTCCTGTTCGGCTTTGGCGTTACTGTAACCGTAAGATTTTTTTATATTTTCGGTGATCAGTTCAATATTACCTCTGAACAGTTCAATTTCACTTTCAGTAAATCGGCTCCAGCGTAATTTTATTTTTTTTTTAAGTTCGTTCCATTGGGAGAGTTCTTCTTCTGCTGTCATTTGGTAGTCCTTTAGTTGGCACCCGCATCGAGTTCGACGCGGGTTAGTTTTTTATTTAGAGATTATTTTTCGTTAAGGTTGAACCACTACGTTTTGATCCAGTGATACTGCCGTCTGTGCAAGTAATCGTGCATTTGCTGTAGCACCGGTTTTCATCGTGATCGCTGTTTGCGACAGCACAATGCCTTCAAGGTGCGAGGTGGTGCCGAAGTCGGCATTACCGAAAGTCTGCCAGAAAATATTTTTCGCAACAGCGCCACCTGATAATATGATCCGAACGCCAGATGCCATTTTAAAATCGCCGGCAATCTGAAATATCCATACATCATTAGGCCCGCCCGAAAGCACCATGCTGTTTGAAATCAGTACGCCGCTGCTCCATTTGTAAACGGCAGGAGGTAAAGTCATGCTGCCGATTTCTCCAGCGCCAAGTTCGGTGTAATCAGCGGCCCGGCCTGCTGCGTCAGTGTAGGCCGTGCCCATGTTAAGAACTGCAGTGGTTAAATTTGCCGGAGTCGGTGCATTGTAATCAGAGGCAAATACCTGTCCTGTGATCTGCGTTGAAGTTGAATATGTGGAAGGCGGTGCTGAAAGTGAAAAGCCCGTAATGAAACTTGCAGCGGCAGGACTTATTCCGATATTTCCGGTAATCGCCGTGCCCGGAACTGTCGATATAGCTGAGGCCGCGAGTATTGCATAGTTGCCGGCCAGTCCAAGATTTACTGGCGCAGGCCCGCGGCCCAGGCCGTTGTAGCCAGTGCCGCCACCGGCCGCCACTGTTGGCGGATTGGCTGAGGTCGCGCTGACTCCATTACCGTAATTGTTACAGCCCAGTGCGACTGATGTTAGGGCCAGGGCTAATAAACTTTTTTTAAAATCGAATCTTTTAATTAGTGTTTTCATTTGTATCTCCGTTTGATTGATTAAATAAGCAATTTGCTGCCCGTCAGTTTTGGACGTTCAAATCAGTCTCGGCGGGGATGGGGAAAAATGGTTCGTTTTACGAACGGAATTAACGTTCGTTTTTAGAACCACCGACCTTCTCTTTATTAACTTGAAGTTGTTTAGTCGTGGTTATAATCGAATATAAAAGCCTTTTTTTGAACGTTACTTAGGGGAATAATCGAACCTGTGTTAGGCTGTCTGAATATCACATAGTGCCTTCTTCCGACCAATTCCAACCGAAAAGAGAAATTTTGAACGCTTCAACTGTAAAACGGCAATTAGTCTTGATCGACGACGATTTAGAAATTCAGGATCTTATCAAAGCCTACTTTAAAACAAAAAATTTCGAAGTGATCTGCTTTGGTGATGCCGAAGCCGCAATCAAAGAAAGTCTGATTTCAGGCAACACCTGGGATGTCATACTGGCTGATCTGAATTTACCGCAGATGTCAGGTGTTGAAGCGACGGTGCATTTTAAGGCCACTTTTCCGAGCCTACCGGTTATTCTCATTACAACTTCAAAGGCCGTTGAAATCGCAGTCGAAGCTATTGAAAAAGGGGCTTACGATTTTATTGTAAAGCCCATACATTTTTCGCAGTTGCAGATTTCGGTTGAGCGGGCGTTGCGCCTAAAAATTCTAAACGGAGACATTTCAGAACTTCGCGAAATCGTTAAAAGCACAGGGCGAAAGCAAAGCAAAATTATCGGGCGCAGCCCGAAGTTTGTTGCCGCGCTCGATGTGGCTGGTCGGGTGGCTGTAAGCCGCGCCAATATTCTGATCACGGGCGAAAGCGGCACGGGTAAAGAAGTTTTTGCAAAATTCATTCACAGTGAAAGTAAAAGCCAAAAAGGTAAATTTGTGGCGATCAATTGTTCGGCCATTCCTGAAAATCTACTCGAGAGCGAACTTTTCGGCCATGCCAAGGGCGCATTTACGGGTGCAATCGATAAAAGAATCGGCCTCTTCGAAGAGGCGCAGGACGGCACCTTATTTTTAGACGAAATCGGCGATCTCAGTCCGGCGCTGCAGGCTAAGCTTTTGCGTGTGCTCCAGGAAAAAAAGATAAAACGGGTGGGCGAAAATACCGACCGCGATATCAACTGCCGCATCATTTCGGCCACACACAAAGACCTCGCGGTTGAAATCACTCAGAAGCGATTTCGAGAAGATTTATTTTTCAGATTAAATGTTATTCCGATTTTGATACCGCCGCTGCGCGAACGCAGCGAAGACCTGTTGCCGCTGGCTGAATTCTTTTTGCGTAAATATGTTCTCGAAAACGGGGCGGGCGCTAAAGTGTTTGCACCCGATGCCTGTCGTTTCATCCTTGAAAACAAGTGGCGCGGCAATGTTCGTGAGCTCGAAAATACGATTGAAAGAGCCGTTGCGCTTTGTAGTGGTCTGCAGATATCGGTTGAACATTTCTTACCGCAGGCACCAAAACTTCAAGATCCGTCGCTCCAGACAGATATGCAATCGGGCAACGTTTTTACGGTGACTTACTCTGAAAACCTTCCGATGCTCGAAGATATCGTGCAGAAATACATCGAATTTGCGATTGAAAAAAATCACGGTGCCCGCGATAAAACCGCGAAAGACATCGGCATTGATCGAAAAACCTTGTACAAGCGCATTCGCTCAGACAGCAGTTTACAATGAGTATTGTTCCCATTAAAAAGAATCGCAAAATTAGTATTAGCGAACAAACTAAAAATCTCGAGAAGTTTCGTCGTATGGCAACAGTGATTCAGGATTCCAATGATGCGATTACGTTTCAGGATCTCGATGGAAACATTCTCGCCTGGAACCGCGGGGCCGAGATCATGTATGGCTATTCGGAAGCTGAAGCTCTCAGTAAAAATATCGTCGATACCGTGCCGACCGAATATCAAGAAGAAGCACTCGAATTTATTAAAGCGCTAAAACGGGGCGAACTGGTTCCCACGCTTGAAACAAAACGTAAATCAAAAAACGGCGAGATCATCGATGTCTGGCTAACCAATACAAAACTAACAGATGATAAAGGCAAGCTAACTGGCATCGCCACCACTGAGCGTAATATTACTGAACGCAAGCAGTCAGAAGTTTCTTTGCGTGAAAAATTTCGAGAGCTCGATTATCTGCGCGAAGGTCAGATCGCACTTTCAGAACGCATGCGCGGCGAGCAAGTGATCTCGCGCCTGGGGCAAAGTATTCTGAACCATTTGGTGCCCTTCACCGATTCGCAAATCGGTGCATTTTACCTGGTTACCGATGATAAACAGCTTGAGCTCGTGAGCAGTTACGCACTTCCAAATGTTGCGGCCACTCCGCTGAAAATCGCATTTGGAGAGGGCCTCATCGGTCAAGTTGCGCTAGAAAAACGTTCGCTGCTGATTGAAAACGTACCCGCCGGCTACTTCAGTAAAATTAAGTCGGCACTTGGTGAAATCGTGCCGCGTTCGCTTTTAATTTGCCCGATCCTTTACGAAGATAAGGTCACCGGAGTTATCGAACTCGGATCGTTACATCAGTTTACCGAACATCAGCGTGCCTTTCTAAGCCTTGTGTCTGAAAATATCGGTATTGCCATAAATACGTCAGACGTCCGCAAAAAAGTTCAGGAATTGCTGGAAAAACTCGAAATTGCAACAGCCGCAGCCGAACAGGCCAAAGATGTGGCCGAACAGGCCAACGATTTTAAATCGGCGTTTCTGGCCAATATCTCCCATGAAATCCGCACGCCGCTGGCTGCAATTCTCGGTTTTGCAGAACTCTTGCGTAACCCGCAGTTGGAGAACAATAAGCGCAAAGAGTTTCTCGATATCATCTACCGAAATGGAGAAAGTCTTTCGATTATTATTAATGATGTACTTGATTTGTCAAAAGTTGAAGCTGGCCATTTAAATCTTGAACTCACCGAGACCGATCCTCGCAAAGTTGTGCAGGATGTTGTTGCTTTGCTTAATGAGTCAGCCTCGAAAAAAGGACTTAGCCTTGAATGCACCTTTGATTCGGGCATTCCGGCTACGCTGGTTTCGGATCCTACGCGACTTAGGCAAGTGTTGCTTAATCTCGTCGGAAATGCGATCAAATTCACCAATTCAGGCTCGGTAAAAATTCATGTCTTTTCAGATTTTACCGATGCGGCTAGCACCAAAATATTTTTTAAAGTTACAGATACCGGCATAGGCATCAAACTTTCTGAAAAAGAAAACATATTTGAAATGTTCGCGCAAGCCGATGAGACCGTGACCCGCCGTTTCGGTGGCACGGGGCTTGGCCTTGCTCTTGCGCGGAATCTGGCGCGCGCTCTCGGTGGCGACATCTGGCTAGCAGATTCGACAATCGGTAAAGGCTCAACATTTTTGTTTCAACTCGTCGAACAGGCTAAATTCGCTGACGGAAATCTCGCGTCTCCAATGTTAATTTCAAAAACTGACGTTGCTCATTCAAACGAAATCCTAAGTGGGCTGAAAGTATTGATAATTGACGACACCCCCGATAACCGCACGCTTTTTTCCAATTATCTGACTAATTACGGCGCCATTTGCGAAATTGCAGTGAACGGAACTCATGGTATTCAAAAAGCCTTAAACGGAAATTTCGACATCGTACTGATGGATATCCAGATGCCCGAAATGGATGGCTACACGGCTAGCCGCACTC
>JAYVIY010000368.1:0-7522 GCA_043769795.1 Pseudobdellovibrio sp.
AAAGCTCGGGCTCGTTCTACTCCGCCGGCGTCTGGACTCACTGTGACAATGTCAGCTCCAACGCCGGCGGAGTAGAACGAGCCCGAGCTTTCGCAAAGAGAATTGACTCAACCTTGGCCATTATTGATAAACGCCGTTCGGGTCCGAACGAAGCTCAGGCCATGCACCTAATAGGCGACGTGGCCGGTAAAACGGCCGTGATCGTTGACGATATGATCGATACGGCTGGCACTCTTACACAAGCTGTTGACAGCCTCCTCAAAAATGGGGCAAAACGAGTGTTCGCCGTTGCTACGCACCCCGTATTATCTGGACCTGCCATTAGCAGAATTCATGAAAGCCGGATCGAAAAAGTATTTGTGACTGACACAATTCCTTTGAGCGAGGCTGCGATTGCTTCAGGTAAAATCAAGGTCGTCACCGTGGCGCCGGTTTTAGCAGAAGCCATAAAACGAATTCACGATCATGATTCTGTGAGTTCGCTTTTTGATTAATTTAGGTAAGTAAAACAAAAGACAATGGCCTCAGGCAAGAACATGGTGTTCGAGTTTGGAGGAAGTAGTCAGGAGAAAAAATGAAACAAAGAATTGAATTAACAGTTGAAGCACGAACAACCGGACGCGCAGAAGCCCGCGGCTTGAGAGTTAACAAGATGGTTCCCGGTGTAATTTACGGAGCTATCGAAAACGCGCATATTTCCCTTCATGTAAATGACATCTTAAAATACAATTCACGCGCCTATGAAAATGCTTTATTAAACATTAAAAGTGCTGATTCAAAATTAAACGGTAAAGTGGCTCTGATCAAATCAGTGCATGTTAATCCGTTAACTCGTAAACCTGAGCATGTTGATTTGTTTGCTCTTGATATGACTAAACAGGTCCGCGTATCTGTTGAGATCAGACTTGAAGGAAAACCTATCGGTATTTCTGAAGGTGGACTTCTTAACATCGTTGCTCGTTCGGTTGAAGTTGAGTGCTTACCTACTGAAATTCCGGATTTCATCGTTGCTGACGTATCTAATCTGGGCGTAGGCGATTCAATCCATGCTTCTGAATTAACAATTCCTTCAACAGTTAAATTGATTTCTCGTCCAGAGTTAACAATTGCAGCGGTTGTTGAGCTCGAAGAAGAAGTTGTAGCTACTCCTGCAGCAGCAGCGGCACCAGCGGCGGGCGCAGCAGCTCCGGCAGCGGGAGCTAAAGCAGCAGCGGCTCCGGCAGCAGGCGCTAAAGCAGCTCCGGCAGCGGCAAAAGCCCCAGCAGCTAAAAAATAATTTTTTATTCATCGAAATCAATCAAAGGCGGAATCTTCCGCCTTTTTTTTTGCGCGCTTAATTCGCGAGGTAAGTGAAATGAAACTATGTACCTTATCGTTGGTTTAGGAAATCCCGGTCAAAAATACTCTCTGAACCGTCACAACATAGGTTTTATGGCCTGCGATTACTGGCTGAAATCTCTGAACGGCAGCGACTACCGCGAGGAACACAAAGCCTTAACAAAAAAATTTAAAATCGATGATCAGGATATATTGCTGGCGAAACCCCAGACGTTTATGAATAAATCCGGCGAATCTGTTGTGGCACTGCTTAACTTTTATAAAATTCCGCAAGAAAATCTTCTTGTCGTACACGATGATATCGACCTTCCTTTTGGAACCATGAAGATCCATTTTAATCGCGGACCCGGTGGCCAAAACGGTGTAAAAAATATTTCTGAACTTTTCGGAAATAATGAATTCGCCAGACTTAAACTGGGGATAGGTCGGCCATCGCATCCGGACTTCGCAGTCAGTGACTATGTACTGGGAAACTTCCCTAAAGATGAAATTGTTTTAATGGATCAGTACCTGGAAAAAGCCTGCGACGCGATAGAGAGTTTTATCTTTGAAGGCGTCAATAAGGCATCGACAAATTTTAACGGGGCTGTTAAGTTCACAACTTAATTATTCAATTATATAAGCGAGGATCAAAATGGCTTTACAAGTGGGAATTGTCGGACTTCCAAATGTTGGAAAATCAACCTTGTTCAATGCGCTGACTTCAGCAAAAGCCGAGGCGGCCAATTATCCTTTTTGTACGATTGATCCCAATGTGGGTGTCGTCACCGTACCTGACGAAAGACTCGATAAAATTACCGGATTTGTTAAACCTCAGAGCGTTGTGCCCACGGCAATGGAATTCGTGGATATTGCCGGAATCGTTAAAGGCGCAAGTCAGGGTGAAGGACTTGGAAATCAGTTTCTCGGACATATTAAACAAACCGATGCAATCGTGCACGTTGTAAGATGCTTCGATGATCCAAATGTAATTCATGTAGCCGGAAGTGTAGATCCCCTGCGTGATATAGAAATTATCAATACAGAATTGATGCTTGCCGATTTTGACACGGCAGAAAAAAAATTAAAGCGTATCGAAAAGGCCGCAAAGACTTCCGCTGATTCTAAAACAAAAATGGAACTTGATGTGACAGCGCGAATTCATCAAGCACTGGCTCAGGGAAAGCCCGCCCGGTCGGTTGTACTTAACGAACTTGAAGCCCCTTTTGCTCGAGACATGCACTTATTAACCAGCAAACCGGTGCTCTATGCCTGCAATGTATCTGATACAGATTTTGCTGCCGGGGGAAATGCCTGGGTTCGCGACGTGGAAAAACGTGCGGCTGAGGAAAATAACAAAACTATTATTATTTGTTCATCAATGGAAGCTGACATTGCACAATTACCTCCCGAAGAACGCGCAGAATTTTTAGCAAGCCTCGGCGCTACTGAGCCAGGCCTGAATCGACTGATTCGCGAAGCCTACTCACTTTTAGGACTAGCCACTTATTTTACGGCCGGTGAAAAGGAAGTCAGGGCTTGGACCATTAAAATCGGGATGAAGGCGCCACAGGCAGCTGGAGTAATACATACCGATTTTGAAAAAGGATTCATCCGCGCCGAAACTTACCATTGTGAAGAGTTATTTGCTTTGAAATCGGAAGCCGCAGTAAAAGAAGCAGGAAAATACCGCTCTGAAGGCAAAGAATACGTCGTCAAAGACGGAGATATTTTATTTTTCCGATTTAATGTTTAATTGCTAGCGTTCTGACCTACAGGGTAAGTCGAAACAAACACATTAATGTCTCCGATCGACGTCATGCACCTGATATAGACGAACGTCTGACGACCCATCGGAGCAATATCAACTTTATCACCAGAGATAACAGTAGGAATCACCTGACGTATACCGAATCCCGATTCATTCAGTTTCGTTTTTGTTTGCCCGATGATCACATTTAAAAATTCTCCGGCTCCGTCTTTTATTTCATCGTCAATTTCGGTGATTTCGGTTTGTAAAAACTTCGACATCGCTTTTTTAAAAACTTCTAATGAAAAACCAATGACCAAGTTTCCCGAAAAATGAGTGGAGATAATACCGGCCATCGCACCCACCTGAATTGACGGAATCTGTTTCGGGTCTGTTAAAATCAGCACCTCATTTTTAATTTCATCAAGTTGGAGTAAGATTTTTACAGTTGTTATCGTCGACTCGAGCAAACAGTTCAGAAAGACCCGCGCATTGTCTTTGGTGGTATCGATGCCGTGAAGTTTATAAAATTCATCGGTCGAAGCTGCAAAATGCACCATTCTTTCAATTCCGTTTTTAACAATTAAATTGCAGATTTTCGCATCTGCAATAATTGAAAACTTCATTCCAAACTGTTCGACATGTGAAGATATCCGGCATAGGGTCGAAAAAAAATTTGTACTGGCTGCCGTCACATTCGGAATATGCAAGACGAACCACTTTTGATCTTTAAATTCAGCAGTATCGATATCTTTAATTTTGATGAAGAGATTCTTAACATCGTCAACTTTGATCTGACCATCAAGAGGGGTCAAATAGAATAGACAATTACTTTTTTTCGTCATTGTTCCGTTTATTGCTGCCATAATTTTCCTGACTTCCTGGTTTGACTGAACTCAGACAAAATTGTATTCAAGCTTTCGACTATTCTCAACTCTTGATGCAGTTGCAGGCTTTTTTAGACACGATAGCTGCTACTAAAGTCCAGCCTTTGGTAAAATCATTTTTCAAAAGGCCACTCTTCTTTAAGAAGAATCGGTTCTTTTAACTTATAAGGAATTTTCTCAAGAATCCATTTTGATGATTTGATGTCGAGCTTTTCTTCGTAAATTTTCTGGTACGTCAAAATATAATTCACCACTCTCTTGACATAGGTGCGCGTTTCATTAAATGGAATATGTTCAATAAAAACGTCGTAATCCATATTTGAATTATCAGGCCCGCGAAAATTCTTTAGCCAGAGTTTCACACGGTGCGGACCTCCGTTATAGGCTGCCGCAACAAGAGGGTATTGTCCGCCAAGCTCGTCGGAAAGTTTTTTCAGATACATGGCTCCATACTTTATTGCCGAATCCGGTTCGAATAGTTGCTTAGTCCGGTGCTCTTCGTTGAGCATAATCGCCACTTTTTTTGCTGTGTAGGGCATGAATTGCATAAGCCCGATCGCACCCACCGGTGAAATAGCGTCGGCTTTATACTGGGTTTCGGCTTTCATGATCGACCATAGCAAATAAGGGTGAAGCTGTCGCTTTTTTGCTTCCTGTTCAACGGCGTTTTCATAGGCTTTCGGGTAAAGCGAACCCCAAAGTAAAGGCTCGTCTTTTCTGCTTAGATTCTTCCCGTTCGAAGAAATGGCGTCACTGGCTAAATGCAGAGCCCGATTATAGTATTTCTTATCATTGTAGTATTCGATCAAGGGCTCAATTGAGGTTTTTGATTTGAGAGTTTTTTCAACCTCCAGCAAATGCCATTTAGCTAGGTCGGTGTAACCCCAGCGGGTCAAGCTGTCAGCCCAACTCATCTGATTTTTTAGCTGCAGCGGTGTTTCGGCCTGAATTCCCTTAAGCTCGGTGGTGTTAACTACGGCCATTTCGTTTTGATTAACGATTTGGACTTCACCATCGTCCGTGCTGCCAAAGGCGTTGAAATATGAATCGTATTCTTCGAGCAGGTCTGCAGGATCGGTAGAAAGATCAGGAACCTCGTACGAGCCACGGCCAATGTTTATCGAGTTGATCTGGGTTCTGACCAGATCCGATGCGGCATGAATTTTATTATTCTCAAAGCGCAACCATCCCAGATAGTTGTAATATCCGAATGCCTTACCATTAAGAACCGGGAGCGCCAGCTGTCTGAAGTAAGAAACGGCCTGTATCGGATTACCGAGTGCCATCTCGGTCTGCGCAAGCCAATACTGATTTCGCGCTTTGTCTGAAGTCCATTTCTTATTTTTTGTAAATGCGTCCTCGGCCTGTTGAAAATCATTCGCCAGATAAGAGCACCAGGCACTGAGCCAAGTCAGCTCATCGTACTCTTTAGACTTAACTTTCTTGTTGTGTGAAGGATGAGCACCTATTAGGTCTTTAAGATATTTATTTGCTTCCGCATAGCGCCTGGTTTGATAAAATAGAAATGCTTTTTGAAAAATCAGATCCTTTTTTTTCTTCTTCTTATGTCCGCTATTAATAATGTAGTTGATCAGTTCTTCGGCCTTGGTCAGCTCTCCGGCTCGTTGCGCGATATAAAAAAGATTTTCGCTGTAGTCTTGATTGTTTTTAATCTCCATTTCAAAGGGAATGGCCACTCCGAAGGCCGAGGTAGGGTCTCCGATATTAGAAAAATAAATGGCTCGGAGGTAAGCATTTTCCCAGCCGCTTAATTTTTTCAAATCCGAAAACTCGACAATTTCATCAAGAGCTTTTTTCTCTTCTCCGGAAAAAATCAACATGCGGATTCGGTAGATAAAATCGTCGTATTTGACCGGGCAGCCTTCTAATCCGGCTATTATTTCAGATAAAGACAAATTGACCTGCGAAAGCCATCGCGATCTTTCATTATTGCAAAGCTCACGATTGTTGTGGTTTTTGAGTATCCACTTCAGATACTGGCCCTCGAACTCAACGCCTTCAGGATAGGACCGGAGATTTTTTGAAACCTGCTTGGCCACCTTTGCGAACCTATAGAAATCTTTTACGATGGATTTTTTCGATAGAAGATCCATTTCGATAATTTTTCTGATCGACTCATGTTGTAACTTGAAAAGTTTTCTATTTTTAGAAATTTCCTGGTAGAGCTTCCAGTAGTCATTGGCTTTTTTGCTCGAGAGCGAAAGAAAATATTTTTTGTAAGAGATCTCTTCGAAACTCGTCGGTTTCCAATTGATTAGAACCTGCTGCGCACCCGGCTCATTTCCCTCAGATTGCAATCTGAAGTATTCATCAAGATCGGACACGGCAAAGGCCGGCAAAACTTTTATTAAAATGCAGAGTATTAGTATAGATTTTAACTTCATGCTTTTACCTGCGGATAAACCCCGACTGCCCTTGCTTCAAATATGATTAAGTTAACTCTTTTTCTATGACAAAATCAAAGAGCAACGCCTACGGAAAAACGAAGAGCCTTCAACTGGACTAAAGACTTAGGAACGACAAACAGAGTAGGTCACTTCTAAAGATTTTCAGTGTGCATTTATTAAATTCGTGCATGAATTAAATAAGTAACATTTTATTGAGGATTCAACATGAGCACGCTGACAATGGAAGTTTTTAAGGCCGGTGATTTTATTTTTTTTGAGGGCGACCAAGAATCCCATTTCTTCATAATTGAAACTGGACAAGTTTCTATTTTTACAAAAGATAAAAAAGGTCAAAAACTTGAAATGGCGCGCCTTATAGATGGCGAAACTTTCGGTGAATTCTCGTTAATCGACAATGGAGTCAGAACGGCCAGCGCACAAGCCCTGACCCCGGTTAAAGCCATGAAAATATCTTCTGAAGGTTACGAAATGATGCTTAATGATTTACCACTCTGGGCCTCTTCAATGCTTAAATCATTTTCAGCCCGACTTAAACAAATGAATGCTCAGCTCAAAGAACGCAAATAGTCCCAAGCCTCATTATAAATCAGTTCTCTGATCTCTAAATAAATTACACTATTCGGTGTCATTGTATCATTATTATACACTTTAGAACGCATATATCGTATCTAAACAGGGCACGCGATTTGAAAGCTAATTTGCGACTTTAAAAAAGAGGGCCACAATGAAACTGAATTTTTGGATATCGCTACCTTTAAGTATGATTTGTCTGATGGCTCAAGCCAATACGACAACAACTGCTTCAACAACAACCACTACAGTTGCAACTACCGCTCCGGCGGCCGCGACAACAGCAACGGCCAGCACAGACGCTGCCGCGACAAGCACCACTGCTGCTCCTAAAAAAGAAGAGGCACCTACGCTTAAGTATGGTGTATCTTATGAAGCCGGTTACTCGATGCAGGCCCAACAGCAGCCCGATGGTTCAAGAAGCCAGTCAATAAGCCATTCCTTCACCCCGAGTTTATCTTATGGTGAGTATCGATCATCTGTTTCTTTTTCTTATGAGCAGGATTTAATTGATTCCAGTACAAACGGCTTTGCTGATCCGGTTTTTGCCGCCAGCAAAAAAGCTTGGA
>JAYVIY010000369.1:0-36395 GCA_043769795.1 Pseudobdellovibrio sp.
CCGGCTCTTTCATGCCGCGGGTTGTAAGAGCCGGAGTACCGATTCTTATGCCACTGGTAATGAACGGAGAGCGTTTTTCGTTGGGAACAGTGTTCTTATTAACAGTAATGCCGGCTTCATCAAGAGCATTCTCAGCAGCTTTACCGGTCAGATTTTCATAATTCTTGCTTTGGCCCAGATCAACTAGCATTAAATGATTATCAGTTCCGTCGGTAACTAACGAAAATCCTAAAGCTTTCAGGCTTTCAGCCAGAGCCTTCGCATTGTTAATAACCTGTTCTATATAGTTTTTAAACTCGGGTTGTAGAGCTTCGCCGAAAGCCACAGCTTTGCCGGCAATAACATGCTCAAGGGGGCCGCCCTGAATGCCCGGAAAAATTCGCGAATTGACTAATTTAGATTTTTCTTCCGAATTAGTTAAAATCAGTCCGCCCCTGGGGCCTCGCAGAGTTTTGTGAGTTGTCGAAGTTATATAATCTGCGTAGGGCACTGGAGATTGGTGGTGACCGGTTGCCACGAGGCCCGCAAAATGGGCCATATCGACAAGTAAATCCGCACCAACTTCAGTGGCGATTTCACGAAATTTTGCAAAATCCAAGAAACGGGGATAGGCACTGTAGCCAGCTATGATGAGTCTGGGTTTAACTTCCTTGGCTGTGCTCCGAATTGTATCATAATTAATTAAGCCAGTGCTCTGATCAAGTTTGTACGAAGCGGCTTTGAACAATAAGCCGCTGAAGTTCACTGGACTGCCGTGAGTTAAGTGTCCGCCGTGTGAGAGGTCCATTCCCAGAATCGTGTCGCCGGCTTTAGCTGCTGCTAAATAGACTGCCATATTGGCCTGAGAGCCTGCATGGGGTTGAACATTTGCATAACTGACATTGAAAAGTTTTTTAGCTCTTTCAATTGCGAGAGTTTCTACACCGTCAACATAATGGCATCCGCCATAATAACGTTTACCGGGGTAACCCTCTGCATATTTATTAGTAAGAATCGAGCCTTGAGCCTGCATAACCGCATTTGAGGTGTAGTTCTCAGAAGCGATCATTTCAAGACCTTCACTTTGTCTCGTTGTTTCGAGCTTAATGAGATTTAAAACTTCTGGATCATTTGATAAGGCATGAGTTGTAATATTCATGCGTTCTATTATGAGGTAGCACCCGATATTTTAGCAACTCGAGTTTGATGGCGACCTTGTGCAAAAGGCGTATCTTTAAACAAATTGATCCATCCTAATGCAGTTTCAAAATCGCAGAATCTGGCGCCAATGCAAATAATATTTGCATTGTTATGTTCTCGGGACAATTTAACGGTCTCGTCATTATAAACCAGAGCCGCTCTAATATTTGAAAATTTATTTGCTCGCATCGCCATACCCTGTGCTGAACCACAAATGAGAACGCCAAATTCTATTAATTCGGCTTGCGTAGAATTAGTTTTCAGTTTTTTGCAAAGCAGATCTGCATAGTCAGGATAATCAACCGAATCGTTCGCAAAAGGCCCACAGTCTTCTACTTTTGCCTGGCTTTTCAGGTTTTCAACTAATTTTTTTTTAAGTTCGAAACCGGCATGGTCAGAGGCTATCAGTAGTTTCATTTGTTGCTTCCATATTTAGAAAAAATCAAACAGGAATTAGTACCACCGAAACCAAAAGAGTTATTAAGCACGTGAGTTATTTTTCCTTCGCGGGCGTGATTCGGAACGTAGTCAAGATCGCATTCAGGGCTCGGTGAGTGCAGATTAATTGTAGGCGGTACTTTTTGATCGACGATGGCCATAACTGAAAAAGCAGATTCCACAGCGCCCGCGGCTCCGAGCAAATGTCCAGTCATTGATTTGGTCGAAGAAATCCAAACTTTTTTTGCATGGTCTTTCATGACGGTCTTTATCGCATTGGACTCAAGCGGATCTCCCATTGGAGTGCTGGTGCCGTGTGCGTTCACGTACTGTATGTCTTCTGGCTTTAGGCCAGAATCTTTAAGTGCGGTTTCCATTGCAGAAACGAAACCCAAGCCCTCGGGATCAGGTGAGGTAATATGGTAAGCATCGGATGAGGCACCGTATCCAGTAATTTCGCAGAGGATGTTGGCACCGCGTTTTTCCGCAGCTTCGAGAGATTCTAATATAAAAGTAGCAGCGCCTTCGCCTAAGACAAAACCGTCGCGGTCTTTGTCCCAAGGACGAGAGGCCAATTCAGGGGTTTCGTTGCGAGTAGAAAGCGCCCGCATATTGCTGAAACCGGCAATGGCCATCGGAGAGACCGTTGATTCGGTTCCCCCGGCAATCATTTGGTCGCACAAACCGAAACGAATGTAATTATAAGCTTCACCAATTGAATGGACGCCCGAAGCACAGGCGGATGTAACAGTGAAATTCGGGCCTTTTATTCCGAACAAAATCGAAACCCACCCGGGAGCCAAATTAGCGATACAAGAAGGGATGAAAAAAGGTGAAACTCGAGAAGGTCCTTTAGTAATCAGTTTGGAATGCTGTTCTTCAATATAAGGTAAACCACCGAGCCCTGAGCCAATAAAGACTCCGGTGCGCTGGGTATTTTCAGGTGTAATTTTTAATCCGGATTGTTCAAACGCCATTTTAGAAGTGGCAATGGCATACTGAATAAACAGATCCATTTTTTTCTGATCTTTTTTTATCACGTAAGTATCAGCAGAAAAATTTTTAACTTCTCCTGCGAACCTCACGTCAAATTCAGTTGCATCAAATTTTGTAATAGTGGCGATACCGGAACGGCCGTTTAAGGCTGCGCTCCAGCTATCTTGAAGCGTATTTCCGAGTGGAGACAAAGCTCCGATACCGGTAATGACTACTCTTCTTTGACCATTTGGTCTTAAAAAAGAAGTCGCCAAGGGACTAAACTTTACCTTTAGTTGTCAGATAAGTCTGAACATCATTTACAGTTTTTAACTTTTCAGCATCTTCATCAGGAATTTCAAGGTCGAATTCTTCTTCCATTGCCATTACCAACTCAACGATATCAAGACTGTCAGCGCCTAAGTCATCAATAAAAGAAGCTTCTGCCTTTACTTTTTCAGGGTCTACACCCAGTTGTTCTACGATAATATCTTTTACTTTTGCGTTGATTGACATTTGATAGTCTCCTTTTTTAAGTTTTTGAACTATATGCTAATTTTAAGTAATTTAAAATATATTTAACTGAGGTACATACCACCGTTAACATGAAGTGTCTGCCCTGTGATATAAGAGGCTGAATCGCTTAACAAAAACGCAACGACGCTGGCAACCTCGCTGGTTTCTCCGGCTCGCTGTAATGGAATTTTTTCACTAAAATTCTTTAGTTGGTCTGAAGTCAATGCGTCGGTCATGTCGCTTTTAATATACCCTGGGGCCACACAGTTGGCCCTTATACCCCGCGAAGCTAATTCGAGTGCAACAGACTTAGTAAAGGCCTCTAAACCACCCTTGCTGGCTGCATAGTTCGATTGGCCGGCATTTCCGGTGCTACCTATGACGGATGAGATATTTACAAAAACACCCTTGCGGGCCTTTAACATGGGCTTACTAAAGGCTTTAGTGACTGCAAATACACCTGTCAGGTTAGTTTGAATAACCAGATTAAAGTCATCAGGTTTCATTCGCAGTATTAACTGATCCTTCGTTATGCCTGCATTATTTACGACACCGTCAATTTCTGGCCACAGTTCACAAACTTTCGCAGCGACCAGTTCAACGGCAGATGAATCAGCAACATCTAGTTGAAGACAGTGATGAGTGCCGCCAGGTAGTGATTTTAAGAGATCTTGAGCCTTTGCCTCGTTGGTTGAATAGGTAAAGCAGACTTGGGCGCCAAATTCGGCCAAAGTTTTAACAATTCCTGCGCCAATTCCACGACTTCCGCCGGTTACAAAATATTTTCGATTCTTCAGATTCAACATGTACCAGCAAAGATGTCTGAACTAGAGTTATAGCTCAAGTTTTTTTATTGTTTCCTGATAAAATTAGCGCATAGCGTGACTATTTAGTAAGTACTTCGATTGCTTTTATATCATCAAAACTAGATGTCGTGTGCACTTTGAAAAATTCAGCATCTATTTTTTTAAGTAGACCCTTGAGAACGTTACCATTTCCGACTTCAAAACATCTGGAAACTCCCATGGATTTTAATGTTTCCATACTTTGCGTCCATTTTACAGGAGCAGAAACCTGTTCTATTAAATTATTTTTGATCCTGGCCGAATTTGTTTCCGCTAAGGCGTTAACATTTTGAATGAGAGAGATGCGCGAATCAGCGAATTCAATTTCGTGAAGAAAATCTCGCATTCTTTCCTGTGCGGGTCTCATCATTTCGCAATGGAACGGTGCTGAAACCTGTAGCGGAATTAATTTCGCACGCCTTGGCTCACCGGGAAGGGCTTCAGGCTTGAAATTGGCTTTGAGCCAATCAAGTGCTTTCATGCTTCCGCTGATAACAATTTGACCGTTACAATTATAGTTAGCAGGAGAAAGGGGAGAGTAGCCCGAAAGTTTTTTTGTCCAGTCACAAAGGAAAATCACTTGTTCTTCAGTTAGGCCCAAAGCCGCAGTCATTCCACCGAGACCTACCGGCACTGCCGACTGCATCGCTTGACCACGAACTCGCACCGCTCTTACGGCATCTTTAAAACTCATGACATCTGAATAGACGCAACTCGCATATTCACCAATTGAGTGCCCGGCAGTAATTTCAGCTTTTAAACCTAAATCCTGAGTTAAAACTCGTGCTGTGGCTGTTGAAACCGTTAAAAGTGCTGGCTGTGTGTTTTCAGTAAGCGCAAGTTCTTCAACACTTCCTGTGAAACATAATTTTTTCAAATCAATACTTATCGCATCTGAAGCCTCTTCAAAAGTAACTTTTGCAGTTTTAAAATTTTCGTAAAGAAAAGAACCCATGCCGGGCGATTGACTCCCTTGTCCGGGAAATAGGAAAGCATTCATTTAGAGCTCCAGTTTTAAGTTCTGAATTAGAATCTGAGTAAAGCTGAACCAGAAGTGAGGCCTGCACCGAACCCAGTCATTAAGATCAACTGTCCTCGCTTGATGCGTCCATCTTTATAAGCTGTATCAAAGGCAATTGGAATTGACGCGGCAGACGTGTTTCCGGTTTCGTGAACCGTCGAAATAATTCTACTCATGGGAAAGTTGAAATGATTAGATACGGCTTCGGTTATTCTTGTATTCGCCTGATGAGGAACTATCCAGTCGACATCTTCTACATTTGTTGAAGTGGCCTCGAGGGCTTCTTTGCAGCAGGCAGCCATGGCTCGTGTTGCATTTTTAAAAATCTCTTTACCCTTCATCAGCATATACTGGGAGCCTTCATCTAAAACCTCTTGCGAGAAGGGATAGCGGGTTCCTCCACCTTTGGCCCAAAGGAGGTCAAAGAGAGAACCTTCGGCGTGAGCGTGGGCAGTCATAAGGAAATTATTTTCGGTTTCTTCGGCTCGTGACATAATAAATGCACCGGCTCCATCTCCGAAAAGGATACAGGTTTCACGGTCTTTATAGTTTATAATTCGAGTTAAACTTTCAGCGCCGATAACAAGAATATTCTTGTAGGCACCTGTTTTAATAAATTGATCGACAATATGCAGGCCGTAAAGAAATCCTGAACAGGCCGCATTGATGTCGAATGACATGATATTTTTTGCACCCAGCTTAGCTTGCACTAAGCAGGCGGTCGCCGGCATTTTATAATCTCCGGATAGCGTACAGACCACAATCATTTCAATTTGATCGATCGTCATTTTTGCGTCAGTTAATGCTCTTTCGGCGGCGCGAACGCACATGTCCGAAGTGCCTTCGTTTTCATCGACAACATGACGCTTTTCAATTCCGGTGCGTTGAACAATCCAGTCGTGAGAAGTCTCAACCATTTTTTCAAGGTCGTGATTCGTTAAGACTTTTTCCGGTAAGTAGGAACCGATACCGGATACTTTACTTCGATACATATTCAAGCCTGACAAGTCTAATTACTTAGACTTGGCTGCGCTGATTTGTTTACCTTTGTAGTAGAGTGCTCCGTCAGCTGCTTTAAAGGCAACGTGAGGTCGAACTAATTCGCCCGATTTTTTATCAATAGCCATCGCTGGTGCTGATATTGCGTCATGTGAGCGTCTCATATCGCGTCGCGATTTCGATGTTTTCTTCTTAGGTGTTGGCATTTTATCCTCCGTAAAGGGTTTAATTTATGCTTTATAAGCAATTCAAAATCAATGGGTTAATTTAACTTTAAGCCTTTTAGAGCCTGAAATGGGTTTGGTTTAGTGTCTTCGCTCATTTTCTCATCATAAATGAAGGGTTTATCATTTTTGGCCTTCTTACAATTCGGGCAAAAAGGATTAAAAGGCACTTCAAGTGCAATGGCTTCATGAAGAAATTCACCGAGGTCAAACTGAAGTTTATTGTATTCCGTTACTGAAACACTGGTTTCATTTGAGTCTGCAGTGACCAAAGTTGAAGATGTTTTGGCGTATTTACCGGTTCGGTCTTCTTCCTGATTTGGGATTAATATTTCACGAATTTTTTTGTCGATTGCCATATCGAAATCTTCGGCACATCTTGAGCATTGCTCTTTAGTTTGAGTGGAAACTGAGCCGGTTACAGTGAAGTCTTTTGCATTGAGTGGCTTTATATCAAGTACGACATCGTAGGGATTGTTATTGATTAAATCCTGTAGGGTAGAATTTAATTCAGCCGTTTGACGATTAAAAATATAGTTTCGGCCCTCTTCGGGTATTTCATTAAGTCTAATTTTCATAAGAGAAAAGTTGTACAATACATCCTAAGTACGGGTCAAGCCCATCCATAGTTAAAACTCACACTTATGCGGGGTTTTTTGCTCTGATTTTGCGGAACTTCGTGCTTCAGCCAGCTTTCAAACAAAACTAAATCTCCTGGCTTCGGCTGAAGCGAGAAAAACCTCAGATTAGGCTTGCGGGCTTTTAAACCGGTTTGTGGTGAGTTCATAAACTGAGCTAGGCGGGGATCTTCAAATTTCAGCGCGCTGGCGGCGAAAGGAACATCAATGTAATAGGTACCGCTGAAAACCGAATGGGGGTGAAGGTGAGATGTATGTAATGCTCCTGAAGGCATGATATTGACCCACATGGAGTTTAATTTGATGCTATTTTTTTTAAGTGAATAATCCAATGTCTTAGCAAAGCGGTAAACATGGGGGTTAATTTTAGTTTCTAAGACCTGAAAACTAGAAGACAATCGGTTGAGTTGATCCCAAGAACCATAAGACGTGTAGCCATTTCTATAGTGTATTTCTGACCATTTCTGACCATTGATATCAGCTTTTTGGATTTTGAAGATTTCTTTTTTAAGGTCAATTAGGTCTGTTTTGAGACGGGCCTGATACACCTGAGTAACGAATAATTCATGCATAATTCTGATGAGATAACCTACTGCAAAGTAAAAGTCATCAGCTGTTTAGATGATAGACAGTTGGGCATTACTAGACCACGTAAGAGGCGTTTTCAGATGGCATTTTCTTTGCTTTACAAATACTTGAATATATCAAAGGAAGCTTTATGAAAATGCTGTTTGTCTCAATTTTGATGGTTATTTCTCAGTCTGCATTGGCTAAGATTACCGATTTCAATGCCCTCATCAAAGAGCAATCTAAGGCCCAGATCGAACTGCACGAATCGCTGAATTCTCAAACGGCTGAAAAACAGGAAAACTCTGAGGATGATCTTTCTAAGAAACAGGAAGTTATAGTTTTGGATACGAATCATGAAGTTTTTTCACAGGCACAAGTGCCGAAAAAGAATATTAAAAAGGCAGCTCAGTTAAAGAAAAAACAAGCTGTTGATGACATTGAACAAAAACATTTCTTGCGTCTGGGTGAAGAATTGAACGATGCTCAGTAAATGCTGTTTAAGATCTCTACTTTAATTCTTTGCTGCTTCTTTCATATTTCTGCGTCGGCAAAAAAATCAACCCTAAATGAGACAATTTCAGTTCGGATTCAAGCTTCCGGTGATCTTCAGGGAGAATATGAGTTGAGCGGTCCTTTGGGTGAGGTTATTCCCGGCCGCTCTGAGGGCGCAGAAAAGCCTTGTCAAATCTCTTCACTTTTCAGAAAAGTAGTTTATCGAAACCAACAATCAATTGAAGTTTGGTTGAGTTTGGACTGCACGTTTGAGGGGCAAAAGAGCACTTATAAGCCTCACCGTTTTTATCTTCAGGTTAAACAGGTCCAACAAAAAATCAAGCTCCCGATGCTCGCTAAAAATCTAAAAAATGTTCAGTTCGAATTTCGCGAATTATCTCTGAAATCAAGCAAATAAATTATCTTTGTATCGCAAAGTGTAACAGCTGGTGTTTTTACGCAAAAGGCCACACTCTGTTTCTCTAAATTGCCAAGGAGTTAATATGGGTCCATTTGAAGTGATTGAAAAGTACGGCGACCACGAAGAAGTTATTTTTTGCCAGGATAAAAACGTTGGATTGAAAGCCATCATTGCAATTCACAATACCTCGCTCGGACCTGCTCTCGGCGGAACCCGCATGTGGAATTATAAGTCGGAAGAAGAAGCTCTGGTTGACGTTTTGCGATTGTCAAAAGGAATGACTTATAAAGCTGCGGCTGCCGGATTGAATCTCGGAGGAGGAAAGGCCGTCATCATCGGCGACTCTAAGAAGCACAAATCGGAAGGCTTGTTTAGGGCATTCGGACAATACGTTAATTCACTAAATGGAAAATACATTACAGCTGAAGACGTCGGAACAAATGTTAACGACATGGAACATATTTTTATGGAAACCCAATGGGTCACAGGTATTCCAAAAGAATTCGGCGGTTCAGGCGATCCATCTCCGTATACTGCTCACGGAGTATTAATGGGAATAAAGGCGGCCGCATCAGAAAAGTTCGGTACGGATTCACTGAAAGGAATGCGGATCGCGGTGCAAGGTCTAGGTAATGTCGGATCGCACCTGGTGAAATATCTCGTTGAAGAAGGTGCTAAAGTCATTGTATCGGATATTGATCAGTCTCGGGTTAAATTTCATCATGATGCTTATAATGTTGAGGTGGTTTCACCTGAACAAATTCTCGGTGTTGAGTGTGAAATTCAAGCCCCTTGTGCTTTGGGTGCTATTGTAAACGATCAATCGATTGTGAAGTTCAAATGTAAAGTGATTGCGGGGGGAGCTAATAATCAATTAGCAGAAGCTCGACATGGCGACCAGCTGCGTGAACTAGGTATTCTTTACGCTCCAGATTATGTCGTCAATGCCGGCGGACTTATGAACGTCTTTGTTGAACTTGAAGGATATTCTCCTGATCGCGCCTTTGATAAAACCAGAAAAGTGTACGATAATGTTAAAAAAGTGATTGAAGTAGCAAAGCGTGACAGCATCGGCACACATACTGCGGCTGATCGACTGGCTGAGGAAAGAATGAAAACAATCGGCATGTTGAAACAAAAACATCCGGGAAAATCGAGCCGGGCATTTACCACGTTAAAAGAAGTATATAACCGATAGTAAATCGAAGAAGGATAAAAAATGGAATTTAATAAGTTTATGGAAAAACAATGGAAACTAATTGTCGGCGTTCTCGGAGTTATTGTTGTAGCGGGAGCAATAGCTACACTACTGACTGTGCGGGTTTCGCAAAAAGAACACTCGGCCCAGGAGCGTTATTTTGCTGCTGAAAAGAAAATGAACGATCTGAAAAATAAAAAGTCAGACCCGCTTGCCGCCGATAAAAAAGAAAAAGCTAAACCTGAAGTGATCGATTACTCGGGCGTTAAAAAAGATCTCGAAAAAATAATCGTGGATTTTCCGGGTTCAATAGCATCACAAATGGCAGCGCTTCACATCTCTAATATATTAGTTGATGAGAAAAACACGGATTCGGCATTAGCCACGCTGCAAAAAGTTACAAATACCGATCGCGGTCTGGTCAACACCTTGGTTCAGCAGCAAATCGGTCAGCTCTTAGCTGATAAAGACAAATGCAGTGAGGCGATTGCAATTTGGCAGAAAATCATCGAGAGAAAAGAAGCTTCGTTTATTCACAACGAAACCAAGATTCAGCAGGCTTTATGTTATACGAAATTGAAAGATTTCAAACGGGCAGAAGAAATTTTGACCAATTTAGCCAATCAATCTGTAAATGTCGACATGAGCAATACGGCAAGTACAAAAGAAGCTGAAAAATACCTGAGATTGATTCAGTTTAAAAAGGCCAGCGGTACCTAAATTGTTGAAGTTAATAGCCAAATTAAATCTGCTAGTGTTAGGAATTTTAGTTTCTGCCTGTTCAATGGTGACAAAGCTCAATGAGCACAGTAACAAGAGATTTGTTGTTAACCCACAGTGGGTGCAAAGCACCCTAGCCAAACCGAATAACGAATTTCGAAAAATTAATCGTATGTCGCCGGTGATTTATAAGAAGTCTATCATTGTCGGAAACTCCATTGATGGTCTGATTTCTTATAACCTGGCAGATAAAAGCGTAAATTGGCGGCTTAATATTCCCTATGGAGTTGAAGCAGGGGCTGCAATGATTAATGATCGTCTATTTGTCGGGTCTAATAACGGCAAGATGTATTCAGTCAATCTGGCTAACGGCGAGATCGTTTGGACATTTGATTCTAGCTCTGAATTGGTTTCAGAACCATTATTAAGCGAAGGCGTACTCTATTTCGTGTCGGGAAGTCAGTCGTTGTACGCGGTCGATGCAACAAGCGGAAAACAGTTGTGGATCCACTCACGGCAAGACACAACGAGCACCATAACCATTCGTGGTGGTTCTAAACCGAACATCGCAAATGATATATTATATGTGGGTTTCAGCGACGGAGCACTAGTGGCTCTTAATGCAAAGACAGGCACTGCGCAGTGGGAAATCACTCTGAATCGAAATTCTAAATTTAAAGATATCGACGCTTCTCCGGTTATAGATAACGGATTTATCTACGTGAATAGCTACGATGATAAAATTTATTGTCTATCGAAAGAAAAAGGAGAAATCATCTGGAATGCTCCTTACGGTGGAGTAGGCACTCCGATTATCTCCGGCGACAAGCTTTATACTACATCTTCTAAAGGCGAGCTTGTGGCGTTAAATGTTAAAGACGGGCAACTTTTGTGGTCACGCAAAACGCTTGATGGAATTTTTTCGGATCTGAGCCTTTATAATGACGTCATTGTTACAGGTGAATCTCAGGGGAAACTTCTTTTCTTCAACAAATTAACAGGTGAGACCGTTGGAAGTTTTGAGCCAGGACGCGGTGTTTTTTCGCGCCCTACAATCTATGAAAATTCTATCTATTTTGTTTCAGGCGAAGGAAACATTTACGGTCTCAGAGCGCAGTACGAGTATAAATCTTCCATCTATTACTTAAATTAGGGGTTTATGAAGCATTTTACATTGGTCATGTTTTCAATTCTATTCTTAGCCGGTTGTTCAAATCATCCATGTAAAATTGAAGAAAGAACGGATATTGTTATGACTGGAAATGAAAAAGTGTCCACATCGAAAAAAGATCTAACTCAAAGAGTTTTTGTGTACAAATCCGATGGTTCACTGCAGTGCGGACAAGGCGAGAAAATTGATATCAATTCAATGAAAAAAGATCTTGGATCAATTGAAGTTTTTTCTGCCGTGAACAAACACGACGGAATGATGAGAATTCAGGTTTGTGGGGCACCTACCGGCTACAATAATGTTTATGAGATAAACAATAGTGACCTTGAAGCGGCGATCAAGCTTGGTTTCAAGAAGTGGACTCGCGACTAGTTTAAAATAATTTCTGATAGAGATAAGTAAATTCCAAGGCCAAAAATTCGGCGAGATCTTTCATGTTTGAAGCCCTGCCATGACCACCATCGGTATTTTCATTATAAAGCACCGGATGACCTAGCTCTTGAAGTCGAGCGACCATTTGTCTTGCATGCCCAGGATGAACGCGATCATCTTTGGTACTAGTCAAGTAAAACACTTCCGGATACTTTGCATCTTTAGACAGATTATGTAGGGGAGAGTAAGTTAAAAGGTATTCCCGCATTTTCTGATTTTCAGGATCTCCGTATTCTTCCATCCAGCTGGCGCCGGCCAACCACTTATGATACTCAAGCATGTTCGCGAGCGGAACTTCGCTGATTACGGCATTAAAAAGCTCTGGTCGTTGAACAAACGATACCGAAGTCAGAAGCCCACCATTTGAACCACCGCGGATTCCTAAGTGTCTTGGAGTAGTAATTTTGCGAGAAATTAAATCTTCAGCAATTGCATAGAAATCTTCATAGGCTTTGTGGCGGTTTTCGCGCAACGCGGCTTGATGCCATAATGGACCGTATTCTCCGCCCCCACGTATATTTGATAAAGCATAGACTCCACCTTTTTCGAGCCAGACTTTTCCGGTACTTCCTAAATAACTTGAGGTCATTGAAATTTCAAAACCCCCGTAGCCGTAGAGAAGTGTCGGGTTTTGACCATCGTATTTAATATTTTTTGCATGAACAATAAAGTAAGGAACTAAAGTGCCATCTTTGCTTTTAGCTTTGAATTGTGAAATCTTATACCCGTCGGATTTAAAGAATGCAGGTGCTTTTAAAACTGTATGAGGTGGATTATTCGAATACTCATTCATGTAATAGATAGTGGTCGGAGTTAAAAAATCTGAGTAATTCAAATAGATATGACTTGAATTAGAGTCTGCAGCACTCATTCCGGTATTACCGTTTTCATTCAGCGCACTCAAGCTCTCGGCCACCCAGCGGCCTGAGCTTAAACTGTATTTGATAATTCTTTTTTTGACTTCGTTTAAGGTGACTACCCAAAGGTGATCCTTCGAGGCCATTAAATACTCATAAAAAGAACTTTCAGACGGACTGAAAACCACATCGACCTTTGACACTTCAAGACTTCGAGCATCTACTGAAATTGAGAGCAAACTACCGGCTTTAAAATCTTTCAATGGTTCTCGGTTTGTAAAAAGAATTTTCTCTTTAAACAGAGCCACGAAATTCGCTGTTTTTGGAATAGGAATCGGTATGGCTTTTAAACTTTGAAGATCAAGTCTGTATTCTTGAGCTTCAAAAAAAGAAATTTGATTAGTAGCAAAAGCGTAGCGTTTTCCGTTGTTATACTGAGAGCTAACGCCAGCACTCATGCAAGTGGGCCCACAACTGAATATCACTTTTGCATCGCTGAGTCTTTCGCCACGCTTCAATACTTTAATCTCGGATGGATAGCCAGAAGCGGTTAGGGTAGCAGGGTTGGTTGCGTCCCCTACTAATATTGTGTTCTGATCAAGCCACGCAATGGCACTCTTTGATTCGGTAATTGCAAACCCGCCGACTACGAATTGACGTTCTTTTAAATTGTATTCACGTAAGACGACAGCATCTTTTCCGCCCCTGGAAAGTTGCAAAATACAAATTTCAAAACTGGGTTCTAAACAATTAATACCCTTATAAACCCAGTTTTCTTGCTCTGATTTCGAAATTTGATCGATATCTAAGACGGTTTCCCATGTTGGAGCCCCACTATTGAAGGCTTTAACGCTGGTTTTGCGTAAAATACCCTTTATATGTACATTATCCTGCCAAAAATTATAGATTTCATCATGCATCAGGTAAAAGGCAGGAAGCTTATCTTTTGCTGTAACTATCTTTAAGATTTCATCAAAAGTGGTCTGGAAACGCTTGTCAGATTTAATGCGTGCATCTGAGATACCATTATTTTTCCTAGCGAATTCGAGAGCTTCGGCGCCCTCAACAATTTCAAGATAATCAAGGTGTTCGAGTTTTTGATCTTTAGAGGATTGATTCAAGTGTTTGTTCATGTTTTGGCAGCCTGTAATTAAAAAGGTTATTAGAATAGCGACTGAGAGGTTAGTTTTTTTCATGCGTAGAGTATCTATATTTAAAGAACAGAACTCCAGTATTTAGTTTGTGTAACATAAGATAGCTTATCAGATAAATTCATTTTTAGAACTCTTTGCTTTGAATCGATCTACGTACTGACACCTTTGGCAAAGCGCCTCAATCAGTTTACCTTTTTCGAAACCGGATTTGATATCTTTTGCTCGTTTAGAACTTATAATTTCTTTAAGGGTCGAATTATTCGAATTACCGAGTTTAAGAGCGGTTTCTTTGTCTAAACAACAAGGCACAACGTCGCCATTGGCATGAATGGCGAGTTGCTTTCTGAGGCCGTAACAAGTTCCGGATTCAGACCTGATTTCCTGTTTGAGGTCGGGCCAAATAAACTCGGTATCGAAATGCAGATAGAGTTTACCGATGATTTTTTTAGATTTATTCAGCGTAACATTGATTCTTTCATTCAATAATAGACCAAAATGTTCATTAATAATGCCAAAAACTTCAAGATTTTGATGTTTTTGTTGATCGGTTTTTTCTAAATTCCAGAGCCTCAAGTTGATATAGAAATCAGTTTTTTCACGCGTGGCCTCATCGCAAAAAGCAAGAATGGGTTTCAGGTATTCTGTCAGCGCCACTTTTTCGGGGTTGGCAAAAAATGAATGAATCGAAAAGTTAATTTGTTCAAGCGCCTTCCATTTTAACAGTTTTTCGTGATGCTTTTTTAGTAGAGTTCCGTTGCTAGTTAGAAAAATCTTTAATTGAAGTTCATCGCATATATCCATGATTTCACTGAAGTTAGGATGAGCCATAGGTTCACCCATCAGGTGCAAACAAATTTGCTTGGTCATTGGTCGGGCTTCAGAAGCAATTCTTCGAAAATCAGCAACCGACATTATTTTTTTTTCTCTGATCACTTCCGGACAGAATTTACACTGCAAATTACAGATATTACTGATTTCAATGTAAACTCTTTCAAACACTCAGGACCCCGTCAATAAACTATAATTTTTCTGCGATAATATTAATTACTGTGGGTGCCACAAAAAAAGATCCAGGCGTTTCTTTAGCTGAATTCCACTCGTTGAAAAAATCCTGCACTTGAATGTCGGTAAGATGGCCTGAAACTACTAGGCGAGGTAAAAACGATTTATAAAAACTGTCTGGCCATTGCCAAAGCACTTCACCAGGTCTTGCAAACTTAGCGATAGGTTCTAGATGTTTAATCTTAAAACCTGACTTTTCAAGCAGATTTGGAAGGTATTTACCGCGGTTAGGGTCTCCGCCCTGCTCTTTCCAGCTTTTAAAAATAGCATCAACAACAGGTTTCATCGTTTTGAAATCAGGCACTAAATCCATACTGTCGTAGCTGACATATTCCTGAATAATAAATTCGGCACCCGGAATAAGGTGTTTTTTAATCTGGTCGATGGCTTTTATCGGGTTCTGAACAAAAATCATGAGCCAGCGACAAACCGCTGAATCGTAATCTTTCTCGGGCAATTCGAGATCTTCAATAAATGACTTTTTTAGATTGAGAGTGAATTTTTTTGTTTCAAGTAAAGAATTCGCCCGGTTGTTCAGGTGGTTGAGAAATTTTTCTGAAATATCAATTGAAGTGAGCTTAATATTATTATCTACATAGTTAAGAAGTTCGAGACTGACAAAACCCGGGCCACAGCCAAGGTCGAGTATATTTTTGCATTGTTTTATTCGGCTTATGTCCCAAAGTTTAATGAGTTCCGATTTCCACAGATCGTGTTGAAGTTTCAGTCTCGATAATTCCTCTTGATCTGCGCCTAAAACATAGTCTTTAGCCATTATCATTTATTCTTTCAGTAAAGGAGTAATCTCAAGTTCAATTTTTTTACCTTCGCGCAGGACTGTTAGTTTTATTGGTTGATTCGGTTTAGCCGATTGAAGTGCATAAACATAATCATACAAGTTTTCGATATTTGAATGGTCAAATTCGGTAATTACATCGCCCGTCTGAATTCCCGCCTTTTCGGCCGGCGAATTTTTAGAAGCTCCGGATATTTTTACCCCTTTAATTCCTTCTTGAGCATAATCAGGAATTGTACCCAAATAGATTCTGAAAGAACGACCTTCAAGTTTCTGGCCAGAATTACCTTCTACTTTTATATATTTTACGACTTCCGATGCAGTAAGCGCCAGTTTCTCGGTGTAAGCTCTTACAATATTAATTACTTTAACTAATCCCTTTTGATTGATCAGATCTGATGTGTCGCGAGGCGAATGATAATCTTCGTGGGTTCCTGTAAAGAAAGAAATTGACGGAATTTCGGCTAAATAGAATGACATCGCATCTGTGGGTAAATACGGGTCGGATGTTAAGACTAGCGGCACCCCGCTGACCAAGCCCACTTCTTCACTGAGACCTGACCACTCTTTTGCTGACCCCACGCCCTGAACTTGCAATTTATCTCGAAGGCGCCCAATCATATCCATATTGAGAGAGGCTTCAAAACTATCAGAAAAACCCTTATTAGAAGCTGTTTTCCATGCTTTAGTAAAAAATCCCGAACCTAAAACTCCGATTTCTTCTCCTGACCAGATCGCAAAATAAAGAGGTTTTTTAAGTTTAGTTCTGGCGCTTGCTGAAGAGAAGTGATGCGCCAGGAGTAAAACCCCGGCAACGCCCGAAGCATTATCATCGGCTCCGTAGTGGATCTTATTTTTTTCATCTGCACGCGCTAGTGAAGAACCTGTATTCTCTCCCCGACCTAAGTGATCTCCGTGAGCTCCGATGAGAATGCCCTTTCTCGCTTTGCCAGCAGGTGACAACTTCGCAACAATGTTGTGGCCGGTTGATTTATTGTGAACAAGTTCGATTTTTGCTGAAAGGTACTGCGAATTCAAAATAAAACCGGATTGATTCTGAAGGCTTTCGAAGTCTTTTTCTAAACCTATATAATTACGATAAGTTGAGTCTGACTTCGTAAGTAACTTTTCAAAGAAATTTGTCGAAATTTTTATTACCGGAAGACTGGTTTCTGAAAGACTGCCTTCGAATCTGAGTTCCTTGATTCCGGAATCAGTCACAAAAATGACTCCGGCGGCTCCATTGTTTTTAGCAACGGTTATTTTATGCTGAGGTCTTGAATAGGAAAGAAGATTTTGCTTCATTTCTTTCGAAGGATGATTAGGAACATGGTCGAGCAAGATGACCCATTTTCCTTTAACATCGAGATCCCGGTAAGAATCAAAGCCAGTTAAGCTATCGGTGGCCGGCGCCTTTATACCGTAGCCGGCAAATGCAATTGGGGCCGCCGGAAACTGGCCCGACTTTGAATAAGAGAGAATCTGATAATCTTCGCCGCGCTTTGGTTTACTTTCAAACCTTCCGTTGAATTCAATCGAGTTTGATTCTGGGGCTGTAACTGAAGAGGTAAATTCAAAAGTCTGAACAAAGTCAGACCCGATCGCTGGAGTTAAACCCCAGGTTTTAAATAGTCTTGAAATTTCACGGGAGTAAATTTTTTCTTCATCTGACCCGGTCATCCGGCCACCAAATTCTTCGGATGCTAAATATTGAATAAGTTTTTTGGTATCATTTTCATTTATTTCCGAAGAAAAGCTCAGGCCCGAGCTTTGAGTTGAAGTTACGGCGCCGCCAATCAATTTCAGAGCCATTTCGTGATCCCAGTTTGCGGTGTAAATCTGGCTCTCACCTTTTTCGTTTCGGTGCGTCCAGGATAACATTTTTCCGTCCGGCGAAAAGGTCGGTAATCCGTCAAAACCTTCGTTTGTTGTTACTCTGACCGGCTTTCCGAGACCTTCAGCATCAACAATAAACAATTCAAAATTTGCATAACCTAGAACTGACGTTGTAAAAATAATATAGCGACCTGATGGATGAAAGAACGGAGCCCACGACAAAGCATTAAGCTCAGTGACTTTTTTCTGTTTTGAGCCATCAATATCCATAGTGAAAATTTCAGCTTTCGACCCATCCGGTGTGAATCGTCTCCAGGTAATTTTTTTTCCATCGGCACTGAAGAATGGTCCGCCATCATAGCCCCGACTTTGTGTCAGGCGTCTGACATTTGACCCGTCGGAATTCATCAAATAAATTTCCATAGCATAAGAGGCGTCATTATCGAGATACTTTTTTTCTTCATCTGAAAACTTGTCGGAATACTTCGATCGATTCGAAGCAAATACAATTAATTTACCGTTAGGAGAATAAGAACCTTCGGCATCATAACCCAATTCTTTTGTTAATTGCTTTAAGTGTTTACCGCTCAGATCCGATTCAAAAATATCAAAGTTGTCATCGTAATTCCATGAGTAGCGCTTCTTAATCGGCTTAGCCCTTTCTTCAAGTTCAGCTTTCACTTTTTCACTGAACTTAGAGTCAAGATGCGTTGACGACCACATTGCCTTTTTAAGGTTAGGATGAATCCATCCACAGGTCGTCATGCCGATTCCGGTCGAAAGCCGCGAGCTCTTTCCCGTCTTAAAGTCGAGTATAAACATCTGATAAAAAGGATTACCTTCTTCGCGTTCAGATTGATAGATCATTTTTTTACCATCAGCACTGAAGTAGCCTTCGCCAGAGCGCGAACCTACGAAAGTAATCTGTTTTTGGTTCGATAGCAGACTTTGAGCCGCATCGATGAACGCCGGAGCTGCAGAGTTTGCGGATAGTGCTACAAAAGACATCAGTAAAATGATATATTTTTTCATAAACACTTTTTTACGGAGAGAGGCTAAATTTGTCAAAATCTATTCAATTTTTGCGCCTATTTCTATGACAAATTGCGAATATTCCCCTCAATGCAACGGCTGCAGTAACTGGGGTACGCCCTATTCCCAGCAAATGAGCAGTAAGCTGAAGAACTTACAGAACTTACTGAAAGAAAAACAGATCCTCATAGAGAATGATATTGAGTTTGTTAGCTGCGGAGAAATGGGTTTACGGCATAGGGTGGACTTTACGATTGAATACAGCGAGACCCTCAAACAACACGTCTACGGTTTTTATGACCAGCAGAAAAAATTGATTCAAATTAATTCGTGCCTGCAACTTTCATCAGAACTTCAAAAAATCTACACCGAGTTCATCGAATTTAAATTCTACTTTGCCGCGACTCCGGTTCGAAAAGGCAGCGTTCGGTTGCGAGTTGGCCCAGAAGGACTCAAGGGATGTTGGCTAGACTTTTCTAATTTAGATGTTAAATATTTACTCGATGATCAAAAAGTTTTAAATCAGCTTCTTGATAAGGGCTATATTGTAGAAATCGGACAAAAGGGTAAACAACTAATTCGCGAGAACGGACTTTTGAAGCTCAGCGAACCTGTCGCTTATCATTGGATGAAAACATTTGATCGCGATAAAAAGGAGATGCTCTTAAAATGTCTGATTTCTGATTTTACTCAACCTTCTTGGACGAGCGCGCAGGCAATAATTAATCAAGTACTTGCTTGGACCTCAAAAAAAGATATAAAGTCAGTTTTAGAGTTCGGATCAGGAATCGGACAATTTTCTTTAAGTTTTCTTAAATCTGGACATTCAGTTGAAGTGTTTGAAATTGATGAATCTTCACTTACACAATTAAATTCAAACGCAAAGCTACATCAGCTAGATAAAAATCTAAGTTCTCACTTGGGCGACTTTCACAAGAAGAAAATTCCGGAGTTTAAGAAACATGATATCGCTTTCGTCAATCCGTCAAGATCAGGGCTTCGTGGTTTTAACAATGAACTCTTAAATGCCAACTGCGAGAGCCTGATTTATGTTTCTTGCTTTCCAGAAACGATGACTGAAGATTTGCTTAAGTTGAGCCAAGCTTATCGCGTGTGTAACATAACTATTATCGACCAATTCCCTCAAACTAAGCACTATGAAACTTGCGTTCTCTTAGAAAAACTACACTAAAGAATAAACGCTGACTCCTGTAAGTTCGCCCATCAAATCACGTTTCAATATCAGCGATAGCAGTGGAATTGTAATAATCCCAGTTCCCAATATGAGTGTAGTTCGAACAATCACGCGGAGGTAATAGCTTGGTCTTATTCTTTGAGTTGGCTGACCTAGACGCAGTTGACATGTCCATTCACCGAGAGATGCGCCCATGAATATTCTCATCATGACGAGATAGACCCAAAAACTGAAAAGAAACGAAAAGAGAAACATTTTTGTCACATTTGGTTCCACATACATAAACTTTAGAACATCCCGAGCTGGGGTTTTCATTAAAAAAGAAAATAGAATCATTGCAAAACAGCTAATCGAAAGCATAATTAGACCATCTATCGAAGCCGACATCCAAGACCAAAGGGCCAATTTAAAGCCTGAACGATTTTGAGAGCCACTCCTGAAATTGACTTGATCTTCAATAAAGTAGTCGGCCCGTTTAAAAACATCATTACGACGAAGCCCTTTTCTAGGCTTCGTCTTTTCAAGATTTTTTTCTATTTGCGGTGTAACTGACGACAACATAGCTATTTTCTCGTTCCCGTATTGGCAGGCGCAGCCGGCGTAGCCGGAGGACAGTTCAGTGGATTCTGATAACTTTGTCCATTCCAACATGCATACGTCGGACAGTTCGCTAAATTTGCAACACGAGTTGTGGAGTCAGGACACAAATAGGTCGCAGTCGTTGTCGGAGTTCCGGTGGCACAAACGCAAGTGGTTGCATTGGCCGTTTGACCCGGAGGGCAGCCATCACACGAACAAGTTCCGTTCGCTTGTTTCTTTAAAGGTGCTGTACAAACCTGGCCGCAAGGCGGAATTGAACCGTCCGGACATTTATCCGGAGGCGCATTTAAACTAGGTTTTTTGGGAGCCAGCATCTGGATACCTTTGTAAGCGGCGTAAGCTACGGCACCGACAACTAAAGCCGGAAGTGCATACTTTTTAATTCCACCAAAGATTTTGCAAACGATACCACATTCATTTTTATCGTCTTTTACAGGTGCCGAGCTACAAGACCAAGCCTCTGAACTATTAGCTACATCTGTAACATCTTTTTTAGGCGATCCTCCGCCCGGACAAGTACATTTAGAACCCGTTGCGCCCGCACCAGGATATTTTGATTCACAGTCCTCAGCGACAGCGACCACCGGGCGAGAAACATCTGTTGAAACAACTGCCGGTGCAGGAGCTGGAGGCGGCCCCGCGGGAGGTAATAGTACAGTACAGCTTGCTCCCGGAACAACTTCCGTTGTCGGAGGAAACAAAACTCGACTCGGAGGCCTAGGTGCTACTGAAATTGGCGCAGGTGCCGTAGGAGCAGGTGGAGGCGGAGGAGAAACTACCACTGCCGGAGCCGGAGCTGGTACCGGAGCCGCTAAATCTGCAGGAGGTTTTGGACCTGCCGGAGCCGCGATCGGTGCCGGCGGAGCGTCGCAACCGCATTTTAATGTGTCGGGATTTAATTTTTTACCTTCACATTTAGATTCAAAAAGTTCTCGGATAAAGGTGAATCGGCGATGCAATTGATCACAAGCTTGCCAGTAATTTTTTTCATGAACTCGTGCCGAAGATTTACTGGCCGCTGATTCGGCCTTACAACTTTTTTGTGCTTCAGAAATTTCCTTATCAAAACTCGATTTATCGAGAATAATCTGGTTGTAAATCTGGTCAGAGAGCACACCTGAATCGAAAATACTTTTTACGTCCTTAGCCACCAAACCGCGGAACTTTAACATTCCGAGAAGATAGTCTTCGGTTAATTTTAAATTATCACCCTGTTCTTTAAGAAAGATAGCTTTACGCTCTTCTTCAGATTTCAGATTTCCATCTTCGTAACGCCCTTGATTCTTCTTTTCTTTTAATATCTCAATTTCACTCGTTGACGACTGCAACCGGCTTGCGCTGTCGCAAGGTCCGTCCCAGTGGGTGGCTTTTTGAAAGCTCGTATTTGAAAGTGAGGGCGTCACACAGGTCGGCGAACCATTTGGAGTACCGAACACATATGGATTACAGGCGATCTGACTGGTGGCGGCGCAGGCTTCATTCGCTTTTTTATAAAGGGAATTTTCTCTATTATTATAGTTCGTATCGATAACGCGATGGTCGCAGACCTCGCCGCTGCTGGTTTTTTCGTAACGAGCAACATATCCGGCTACGATACATGATTGTCCTGAAAAATAATTCGCTGATTTTTCACCGGTTGCAACGGTTTTGGAAGCTGCTTCGGCATTTGGCCCGATCAGCATTGAATAGATATTGCTCTTTGGCTCAGAAAAATTAAAAGAAGTTTTCTTACTTTTCTTTGAAAGATTTTTAGCTTTAAGAACCTGTCTGGCATCTTGCCAGAGCGTGCGATAGTTCACGATATAGTTAGCTTTGTCCTGACTGGACATTGATTTCCACTCAGCTTGTGTAACATCCGGATATTTTGCATTAGCAGAAGACAATTTAGCTACTGGCGCTTCTGCCGAATTATTTTCAACCTGCTTTCGGTATTTTTCATCACCGGCAAGAATTCGGGTGTACATGTCTGAAAAATTAATCACATCAATTTCACTGAGATTGGTATTTTGAAATTTCAACATCCGATTCTTCTCGCCGAACCACTGAAGCGTAATCAATTCAGTGCCTTGAGTGGCCCGAATAGATGCCACTTCAGCTCCGTCAGAGCCTTTTGAAGAAATCACTTCAAAGGTTGGCATCAGTTGATTTTTAAAATTCATGAAAAGAGGTTCAATGTCTTTTTGAATTCTTTCCGGAAAAAGATGTTTATTTTTTGTATAGAATTCGCCGAGCGTAATCTGTTTATTAAGCCCCATCTGATCCATCACCAATTGCATTTGCTTTTTGGTGACGCGGTTGGCTTCTTGTCCGAGGGCTACCGGAGAAATTATCATGGTCCACGTTGCGGTCCAAGCCATCGACCATCTTAAAAAACTGTTGAGTCCCACTCGTTTCAGTATTTTCATAATTACTCCTATTTTCCTGTTCCTGGTAAACCACCGCTGCATGGTGGGTTCGTGCAAGTATTATTTCCGGTACCGCCTTCCGACGGACAACCTTTTGTCGTTTTATATGAACCATCAGCGCACTTCGGGCACTGAGTAAGATTACCCATTGGTGCTTCGGTATTATTCGGGCAAACGACCGGCTGTGCTCTGTCACTACATTGGCAGGTGTTCATGTTGTATATTTTTTGCGGAAGCGTACAAAACGCAGGTGCTTCCGGGCACTGACAATTCGGAGGACTACCCACCTTCGGCGCCGGGCACTCTGGCATTTGCGGTACTACAGCGCAGGCACAGCTAACAGGATTCTGTACGCCAACTGTACATTTGCTTATGCAGCCAACCGGCGTTGTCGGTGTTGAAGGCTGTTGCGGATTCTTCGTTTTATTGAATATTGCAATCAAAGCCAGTATGCCCAGCCCTCCTAGTGCCAAAGGTAACCAATTTGTTCCTTCGCATTCAAGACTGCCATCTTCGTTAGTTTTTAACTTCTTACTTTCTTCGCATTTACACTTTTCATAATCAAATCCGGCAATGCCTTCAGGTTTATCGCATTTCTTAGGGTCAGCAACAATTGGAGCTACCGGTTCAGGTTGAGCTGCTGCCTCAGGGGCCGGTTCGTTGACCGCAGGAGCCGCCGTACAACTTTGTCTGAAATTGATTTTTTTACCAGGAGTTTTGTCATCAACCTTTGGACATTCACAGAGTTCAGTTCCCTTTTCATCAATTGTCTTTTTGTTCTGAGCCGTTTTATCCTTTGCCGTATCGGCAATCGAAGACTCACCATCAGCATACTTTCCTACATAAAGTGCAGGTTTAACACAGGCGGAATCTCGCAGGCTTGCGATTGATCTTTCAACAAAGAGCCAACGACGATGCAATTGATCGCAGGCTAGTTTCTGATTTTTTTCATGCGTTCCAGTAATGTCACTTTCGCAGGTTTTTATTGCACGTTCAATTTCCTGCTCGAACTGAGATTGAATTCTCACCAACTCATCATCAAGTGCAAGGTTCCAGTCGCCTTTTTCAAGAATCGCGGTCATGAGAGGATCACGTTTGGCCAAAACACCTTTAATATAAGACTTTGTTAAAGCAAAATCGTCCTTCTTCTGGTCGGCCTCAATCGCAGCGATCTGTTTTTCACGTGGTTGCACGTTAGAATAATCTTTTTCATTGAATTGAATGATTTCATCGGTGCTAGCTAGCCTACTTTTTCCATCGCAGGTGTCTCTATTTGCCGGACTCTTAAAATGTGTAGCGTGCTGATATTCAGCCGATCTTCGGTCAATACAAGCGGGTTTACCGTTCGGATAACCGTAAATGATCGGGTTACAAGCCACTGCAGAACTGTTTTCACTGACACAGGAATCATTGGCTTCCTGAACAAACTTTAAATTTTCGTTCGACTTATAAGTTGCAATGGCAATATCGACTGAACACCCGTCGCGGTTTTCTCCATTGATATTGCTGACTTTGCCATAGGCACCGATGTAACCGGCCACAACACATGATTTTGCATTATAAGGAATATTGACTACACCTTTTTTGGTTCTCACCGAAGTGCCATTTACCTGAACTGCGGCGCTCGGTGTGACCTTACCGGCCTCAGCCTGGGCCGAGTGAGTTAACATCAGCTTATAGATATTCTCAAGAATCGCCGACTCTTTAGGTTTGACGCTTGATTTTTTACCCTCTCCTGAAAATGAGAGAACTTTCCGGGCATTTAAGTCCATCAATTGCATTTTAACAATGTAGCCGGCACGTTGTTCAACACTTAAACCTTGCCACATCTGTGGCGTAATCCTTGGAAAGCCACTGAATCTGGCAAAGTCTTTTTTATATTCACTGGCCTGCTTTTGAGCTGCATCGGACTTTTGTTTTTTAAGCTTATCTTCGCGGTATTTGTCAGCTTCGTTTTTAAATTTGATATCGCTGGCTTCTAATCGTTTGAATACATCTTGAATTCGGCTCAAGTCGGTCGTTGATAAGGCGACAGCGTTAAACGTAGCCCACTTACTCTGATTTCCGAAAATTTGAGCAGTATGTGACTTTCCGTTTTGCGTAAACCTCAGAACCGGAACTTCATTGCCATCGCCCGAACTTGAAGAACTAATCGTCACTTCAGGCATTTGTAAATTTTTGTTTTCTTTTACAAACATTTCGAGTTCTTTGTAAATATATCCTGGCATTGAACTTTTTGATTTTTCCCAGAATTCACCCAAAGTGGTTTTTTTATTTAATCCGAGTTCGGCCACGATTTGTTGAATATTTTTTTTACTGATTCTTTCAGCTTCTTTACCCATAGCTAAAGGAGAAAAAACCATAGTCATTATTGATAGCAAAACGGCTATATACTTAAAAAGTTTTAAATTAAAAATCTTTAGCATTTCGAACCCCAAGTTGTCACAAGTATTCACTAAAAACGAAATTGACTAACAATTTCCTTTCGGTACATCTCTTGATGAACTTTATGAGACACTTGATAAATCATTATGTTACGTTTCAATTTGAGACAATCTGAGGGCCGAAGCGACTTAAGTTCGGGTTTTCAACCAGCGTTCGAGATCCTGTTTGAATTCAGACTCCGTACTTCTGAATTCTATTCGAGCCCCAAATTCCAGTTTTTCAACAACTTCTGCTTGCGTTTCGAGTTTTGAAATTTCGTGAAATTTTACCTTGATTAGATCTGTAGTCTTGAACTCGCAGGGAGCATCAAAAGAGAGCCTACATCCCGAATGAGAAATGGATTCAGTATTAGCTTTAATCCCATTAGCCAGCGCCGGCGTTCGAATGTTAAAGCGCTGCATATTTGTAAACCAGTTCGATCTGCGATCGAGGTAGGGAAATCTGAAATAAAATGAAATCACTAAAACGCTCAATGTGCAAATAATCGCAAGGATTGAAAAAACTTTTAAGAAAATTGGGTCAATCGAATTGCCATCCACATGAAATAATCTGTATGCATTAATTAGTAAAACCACAAAAAGAGTCAAAATTGCAACTGACCAGGATAACTTATGGGGGCGAAACAGCAGTATTCCTGATACAAACAATAAGCCAAGCCAAATCCAATCAAGAGCCGGAATACTGTAGAGAAACGGAACCATAACTGTAATATCGTACCAATTTTTTATTCCGGAGCCGGCAAAACTGATTAAAATATTTCCGATCGGAGCAAGCAAGAAAAGAACTGCTAAAATATAAACGCCAGTTGGTTTTTTCAATACGGATTGATCCAAAGCTAAGCTCCTCTTCAATTTTTTATAACCCGTTTATTGTAAAAGAATTCATCGCGAATGACCACACTTGCCTAGATTTTAGTCGAGCATCTTGCAAGGACTTTCAGTTATTGTTAACCCGACATGAATTCGATAGAATTGAATAAAAGAATTTGAAGAGGAAATAGAAATGAATGATCGTTTTATACAGTGGCAGAAACTCAACCAGGTGATTGATCTTGAAATCTTTGTTTTCTTATTTTTTCTCGGGCTTTTCAGTTTTGTTTTCTATAAGTTCTTTCTGAAAGAAGCTACTGCTGAACGACATCTCAGCATAAAAAATCAATTAAAGGATCTGGCAAAATACTTCGCTGTCATGGCAATTGCTTTTCTTGCCTTTTCACTGCTATCGCAAGCGGCCTCTGAAGATCCCAGCGTAAAAAGATTACTCCCCTATTTAGGGTTTTTAACTTTTCTCTGCGGTGCATTTTATTTCGTCAAGACCTGCCGATTGATAGTTTTGCAGTATTTATTTTTAGGTTCTATGCGCGCCGGAGTTCCCCTTTTGTTAGTGAATATTTTTTCTCTACTACTTTCAATCGTCATTGGCTTTTGGACAGTTAATAATATTTTCGGAGTGAATCTCACTCCGCTACTGGCCACCTCGGCGGCATTTTCGATTATCCTGGGCTTAGCGTTGCAAGACACCCTAGGAAATCTTTTTGCCGGTATTTCATTACAGGTCGATAAAACCTTTGAAATCGGCGACTGGCTCGAAGTCATGAATGGCACAAATAAAATCGTTGGACAGGTTAAAGAGCTTTCGTGGCGCTCTACGGTGCTCGTTGGTTTTGCTGAGGAGATGATCACCTTACCTAACAAATTGATGTCACTTTGTCAGGTTTCAAATTTTTCAGCTCAAGGGGCACCGATCATTAGAAGCCAGACTTTTAAGTTCGGCTTTAATTCGGATATTCTGAAAATAACCGAACTTTTGGAAGCGGCCGCTGGCCAAATTGACGAGGTTTGTACTCAACCCGCACCTTCTGCCTTTGTTTTAGAAACCAATGATTATGGAATTTCTATAAAATTGATTTTCTTTATTGATAATTACGGCCGCCAGTACTCTATTGCAGACAAAGTAGTCACAACAGCGCTTGATTTACTGGGTAAAAATGGTATTCAGACTGCCAGACCTCACTTTCATGTCCAGCAAGTCTAAGGGAGCCTTAAATGTTTACAACAGAACGTGTTGACCGTAATCATCCACTTGCCGTGAAAATCCGCAAGCAGATCACTCGCGGACTTTCTGAGTTTAATATGCTTGGTGAAGGCGACAAGTTAATGCTTTGTGTTTCAGGTGGAAAAGACTCATCTATACTTACTATTCTGCTTGATGAAATAAGAAACCGTGCTGAGATCAACTTTACTTTTGAAGCTGTTATTCTAGATCAGAAACAACCCGGATTTAACGTTTCAGAATATCAGCAGTGGCTGGCTAACGAAGGCATAACTCTTAAAGTAATTGAAAAGAATACTTATGCAATCGTCACAGATAAAATAAAAGACGGAGTCTATTGTTCACTGTGTTCAAAATTACGCCGTGCAATTTTATACGATTATGCATTTGCAAATAACTTTACAAAAATGGCTTTGGGTCACCATCGTGATGATGTTATTGAAACCACATTACTTAATCTTTTCTATGTGGGACAGCTTTCTACGATGCCTCCTAAATTAAAATCTGATGATGACCGCAACACTGTCATTAGACCCATGGTTTTCGTCTCTGAAAAAGATTTGATCGCTTTGGCTAGCACATGGAACTTTCCGGTCATTCCTTGTAACTTATGCGGTTCTCAGGAAGGCTTGAAACGAAAAAGAATGAAAAAACTAATCAGTGACCTCGAACTTGAAATACCCAACCTGGGGGCCTCATTTACCCATGCACTTCAAAATGCAAAGCCAAGTCATTTGATGGATCACAAATTATTTAATTTTAAAGAATTATGAATCTTCAGAATTTTGAAGCTCTTAAAATCAAATCAGGTCACATGCGATCTGAAGACTATGCGCAACGTATTGTTCGACTTAAACAAATAAAAACATGGATCGAGAAGAACCAAACTGAAATTGAAGCGGCTTTATTTTCTGATTTTTCAAAACCCCGTTTCGAAACCTTTCTTTCTGAAACCTACCCGGTGATAAGCGAAATTAAATTTTTCATCGCTAACTTAAAGAGCCTGATGAAGGTTAAGAAAGTTAAAACCCCTATAGCTTTATTCGGTCACAAGAGCCGAATTCGCTTTGAGAACAAAGGTGTGGTTTTAATTATTTCACCCTGGAACTACCCGTTTCAGTTGGCCCTGATACCATTGGTTACCGCCCTGGCCGCTGGAAACACAATCGTCATAAAGCCTTCTGAGTTTACACCTTCGACTTCCCGCCTACTTGAAAAACTTGTGGCTGATTGTTTCACTTCGGTTGAAGTCCTGGTCGAAACCGGCGATAAGCACAAAACCGCTGAGCTTTTAACCTACAAATTTGATCATGTGTTTTTTACCGGTTCGACCGCTGTCGGACGAATTATCGCAAAGTCGTGCGCAGATCGGCTGATTCCCTACACTCTCGAGTTAGGCGGTAAGTCGCCTACAATTATCGACGAAAGTGCTGATTTACAAGTAGCCGCAGATAAAATATTCTGGGGCAAATTCTTTAACCTCGGACAGTCTTGCGTTGCGCCTGATTATGTACTTATTCAGGAAAGCGTAGCCGATGACTTTCTTAGTCGGCTTAACTTGCTTAACGAAAGCAATGCGACGAGCGAACGCGCCGATTTTGTCAGTGATCATTACCGAAATCGAATTCAAAATTTTGTTATCGACAAAGACTTTAAAAAGCAGCCTCTAGCTATCTTAGAACTAAAAGATAGCAGTCACCCCATTATGAAGGAAGAAATTTTCGGACCGATACTTCCCGTAATTAGATATTCTAAAACCGAAGATCTGGATAGGATCATAAATACATCTGAGAACCCATTGTCTCTTTATGTATTTTCGAAAAACCTTAATCATATTGATTCTTTATTGCTAAGATTTAAATCGGGAAATGTTGCTGTGAACTCAGTTATGGTTCAGTTTGGAAACCACCATTTACCTTTCGGCGGTATAAATGAGAGCGGACACGGGCGGTATCATGGCAAAGCCGGATTTCTGGAGCTAAGCAACCAACGAGCTGTTATCGAACATCGTTTTTTTCACTTTACGACTAGGCTGACCCATCCACCCTACACCAATCTGAAGTATAAACTGCTGAGACTGCTAAAGTATTTATAAGTGGAGTTTTACCACTTAATTTTTTCAGACCTGTTCTTTTTGATTTCACTTCTGCTTTTTTTCGTGTTCAGGCGCTTTTGAATGGAACTTCGCTTCGGCTTTGTGGCTACCCTTTTTTTCGGCTCAATAAGTGAAATATTAATCAGACGATTCAGATTTTCGTAAGCCGTTTCTTTGTTTCGCTTCTGGTCTCGTTCTTCTTCACAACGCACCATAATTTCGTCATCTTGAACCAATCTGTAGGCGAGCTTTCGTTTCAATTTTTCCTTTTGCAAATCGGTCAAAACCAACGAACCAGAAATTGAAAATCTCAGCTGCACGGCCGAATTTGTTTTATTGACGTGTTGGCCGCCAGCACCGCTTGAGCGCATGGCTGTAACTTCTATTTCGTTCCAAGGAATGAACACTTTCATCGCTTTAGAGTACAGCCTACCTCTGCCAGCACATCCCGTGTCCAGGCTGCAGCACGAAGGCTTTCTCCGACATTATTTAAAGGACCTTCACTGTAAATACGTGATTCAATATCTGGAATAAATGCTTCAACGGAGAAAATATTCGGTCCTAGCTCAGTCACATAAGAAGTAATTTTATCATCCAAGTGCACTAATATTTTTTCTTTTTTCTTAGTGAACACCGTGGTTTTTGCAACAATATCTAAATTAATGCTGACTTGGCAATCTAGAGTGGCCGCCGAACTCAACACAGAAAAAAGCAATACAACAGTAAAACATTTCATATATATTCAGCATGTCTTTTTTTAATGCCTTTGACAAACTCAATTTCGGGGCTATCTCAATAAATGCGAACCCTCAATGATAATCAGCATCACCGCGAGGAGAATTAATCCGACACCGATAATCAGTTTTTCATGATCTTCGAGCCAGTCCATTTTGTACTTACTCATCGTTTTAGCAGATATCCAAGTGAAACTTAGCATCGTGACAAGAGTACCCACAGCCAGCACCAAACTGAGAAGTACGAAGCCCATCCAACCATAGCCGACGGCACTCAGATAAACTGGAAGAAAGCTTTCGCAGGGAGAAAAAGTCAACAGCGACAATAGACTCAGAATAGCCCACCCATCTTTTGACTTAACCTGAAATTCATCGGAATGATGATGGGCATGATCATCATTACAATGTGTGTGTTTGTGACCGGATTTATACTGATAAATCTGAAAAACCCCGAATGCTGCAATTGAAAATGCGGCCACCGCAATAAAGTAAGCCTGAATGTTATGATAGACCCCTAAGCCTAATACAAAAATAACCGAACCCAGTAGAGTGGTCATTATAACATGACCTAAACCAGCAATTAATAGAATGGATTGAGTCTTTGACCAGGTCCATTTTTGGCTTCGAGATGCCATAACAAACGGCAACCAGTGAGTGGGTAGCATGGAATGCAAAACTGAAATAAATAGGCCCGTTAATAAAATGGGTAAAATGGTGTAATCACTCATGAAAGAAAACTTTTAATCAAAGCTGACCAAGAAGGCAAGACAAGCTTGAAAACCCCAAGGATTTCTGCTAGTTTTTACAGACATTTAATCTGATATCGTCCTTTAGCGCAGTTGGTAGCGCATTTCCATGACATGGAAGGGGTCGTAGGTTCGAGTCCTACAAGGACGACCATTTAGCGAATATCGTTTCAATATAATACAGTAAAACTCTAATAATCCTCGAAAACTTGATAAAAACCTTAGGAAGCCGATACTAATATCAGGGGAAAATCTTCAATGAATTTGTTTTCAAAACTTGGACGCTTTAATCGCGCTTACTCGATTATTGTAGGTTTTCTTATTCTACTTCTCCAATTTAATAATTGCAATTCGATCAGTAGTTCACAAATGAACGCATTCCCTTCCACAGTAGGCACCAGCTCAAGCCCCTCAACGGTCGGTACCGGTGAAAACACACCAGTAAATCCGCTTAACCCTTACGTTTTGAGATGCATTAGTTCATCCGACGGAGTCAAGGTTAGCCCTGCTTTAAAAGTTGCCGTGGTCGCGCCACGAAGCAAATTGGTGGCCGGTAAAATCACTTCGCTTGATTGGGCGCAGGATGTTGATTTGATCGTGAGTCTCGACAATGAATGTATTGTTAAATCGAATTACACCGATCCGATGATGCTCTATGTTTCTCCCAGCCACATCAGTCCAGACCTTCCGCTGACAGTGTACGTAATTAAAAAAGAAAGCATCACTCAACTCAAAGCTTTCATTGACGACGCCATGGCCAGCGATTGCCTTTTGGCAGCTGAAAAAAATAAAAAATTCAAATTAAATGCCGACATTTCTGATCCGCGCTTTTTAGATCAAAAACATCTAACAGCGATCGGTGCCTCTGAAGCATTTCTCAGTACGCTTTTAACTTACAACGCGGGCTCATTGTACAAAACAAAGGTCGCAGTCATTGATAGCGGAGTGGATGTATTCAATCCGGATCTCATCGATCAAATGGCCAAAGACGCCAACGGTTTTGTAATAGGATATAACTCGACTGGGCTCACTACCGATTTTTCTGACTTAGTTTTTCACGGTACACATGTCACTGGATTGATCGGTGCCGGTTTTCACAACGGAATTTCAGGATCGGGCGTCTGGGGACGCAATATCGAAATTTATCCGGTCAGAGCTTTTCAGTTTGATGCCAACGGAGATCTTGGTGCGAATGCAAACGACGTGGCTAACGGTATTATCTGGGCCGCTGACAAAAAGGTAGACCTAATTAATATGAGTCTCGGCTCTCCCGAAGAATCTTTGACTATTAAAAATGCAATCAGCTACGCCATCAGTAAAAACGTAATGATCGTTGTAGCTGCAGGAAACGACGCAAAACTTTTGACCTCGACAAGCCCAACCTACCCGGCCATGCATTCGACACAGTTTGCGGGATTGATCACCGTGGGCTCAGTCGACGCAACTTCGAATGCACTGAGTTCTTTCAGTAATTACTCTTCAACTTACGTTGACATTCTGGCGCCAGGAAGTGACGGCTCAATGGGAATTCTTTCAACTGTACCCGTCGCCTTAACATCAAATGGAAGCGGCTTCGCTTCAAAAGCAACTACAAGTACCGGCACAATATTAATTCAGGGGACCTCCATGGCCACACCCGTTGTAACCGGAGCCTTGGCTTCAGTTATTTCTATGGCGAAGGCACGAGGTGTTAATTTTACGAATGCTCAACTCGAAACATTTCTCTCAGACGGTGGAACTCCAAAAAATGCCGGATACTCAAATTTTTCTTTCCGTGGAAATTATTTGAATCTGCCAATACTCACCAACTACATAAAAACGAAAATTGATGAAGCTGTTTTAATTATGAATCCTCCCAGCGTTTTTGCGATCACAATTCAACCGACAAACAAACAGGCGGTAGTGAATGAAAGCCTCAGCGTTTCCGTAAATAATTCCGGTGGAACAACTCCGGTCTATCAGTGGTATCAGAATGATTTGAAATTGCCCACGGCTACATCGAGGGTTTTAATATTCAATCAAATTCAGGAAAGTCAGGCCGGAAGTTATTATGTGACCATTACATCTGGAACCACAAAACTGACGAGCCAAAAAGTTGAAGTTAAAGTCGCTCAGAAATACTGCAATTAAGTCGACTCGCAAAGAGCCTGCTCCAAAGTTCAAAGATTTCAGAGAGTGACAATTCAACTCCATAGTCTGTCAATCGATCAAAACCTGCATCGAGTAACCCACAAGATCTTATCGCACTGAAAAGTGAAATATCATTACGTACATTGAGACTGATTCCGTGTTGAGAAATTCCGCTCTTAATCTGCACGCCGCAAAAAGCGATTTTTCCATTTTTTGTAAAAAGACCTACTGCTTTTTCGTCAGTATATGAATCAATTCCTAATTGCTTCAGCAACTCTTGCGTGGTTTTTAAGAGCAAGCACACGTAGTCTCGAACACCTAGATTGAGTTCTCGAAGGTTGATGATCGGATAGATGATCAATTGGCCTTCTGAATGAATAGTGGCTAACCCGCCGCGCTCAGTTCGGGCAATGGTTAAAGAGTTTGCTTTGAGTATTTCTTGCGTCACAATGGCGCGATAGCCAAGTGTCAGAACGGCTGGATGCTCTAAACCTAAGAGAAAATTTTTCTTATAACTTAGTGCCGCCCCTAAGAGAGCTTTCTGAACTTTTACAGCCTCTTCAAATTGCAGCAAACCTAAATACGAAACTTCTAGGTTATTGGTAAATTTCAATTCGGTCGTTTTCTTTAAATCCTGCACCCGAATGAATTACACTAACCGCTCCGTCTTGTCCAAAGAAACCGACTATTTCCAGAGTGCCTTTGGCTTTACCTGAGACTTTGCCGACATGATAACCCAGCTCGGTATCATAAATTTCGTTTCCATCTTCAACAACTTTTAAAATATCTCCGACTCTCACTCCCGAAATTTGTCCGACATTGAGATAAATACGATCTCCGTGCAGGGCTGCAATACGCCCTTCCCAGGTGATGAGCTTCAGTGAATCTGTCAATTTTGCTGTAAAATCTAAAAATGCGTCCTTTATCAATAGTGCTGAAAGTTCAGTTTGCTTATTAAAGAAATTTTCGGATGTAATGTTTTCCGGAATTCTTGAGTTTTCGTCAGAGATCGTAACTGTTTTAACCATATTAAAGAGTTCTTGCTCAGAGCGGATATTGAGCATTCGGGCCTGCACCACCACTTCAAACTCCACACTTCGTGATTTAAGAGAACTGGAATTGTCGACTTTGGTTTTGTCTTCGTCTTTGAATCTTAAATCGATAATCCGGCACTCTAGAATAGAACTGATTCCGGCGCTTTGGGCTTCCTTTGCGATGGCCTTTAGGTCATACATATTGTCTTTAACATATTTAGTGAGATCGAGCTTCAAAACACCCGAGTCTATTGCAATCAGTTCTCCGCCGGCATTGAGATGATCCATAAATGCATCGCGGGCATTTTGTAGAATCGCAGAATCTCTCGCGGATTTTTTATCCAGAAAGGGTAAAACTGCAATTCGTTTCTTTAATTCTTGGTCATCGTGATTTGTCTTTAGTTCCTGATCTACAATTAATTTTTTTATCGAAGAGATTTTTGGCTCAACGGCGGGAGCAACCTGTACAACTTCCGGGGCTTTTTTTTCAACAGGAATATCCCGGCGATGAACCAAGGAACAAGATGTAAGCAAAAACAACGAAGCAGTTGCGCATTGCGAATAAAATAAACCGTTTCTTTTCATCAAGATACCTCTGAAATCAGGATACTCTAATTATTGACCTCGATAAAGTCCGTACGGCCGAAAAGCTGGTGAATTCCTTCAAAAAATTCGTCTGAAATCTGAATTTGCTTAGGTTCTTCAGGAAACACCTCTACAAGCTCTCCATCAATATTCATAACAAGACGAACGTCGGTATCACCTTTGTTCGAAGCTAAAATCTGATCTAACTTTTCAAAGTCTTCTAAATTTATTTTATCCAGATGCAGCGAAATCTTCTTGGTTTTTCTTAAGACTTCGTCAAAAAGCGCAAAGCTATCAACAATAATTTTTGGATTACCTTCAGCGACTTCTAAGCCGCCGCCAACCAACAAGGGCTTTTCTTCCTTCAACAGATGCGCATACTTCGCATAGGTGTCAGGAAATATAACCAATTCAACTGATCCGGTTAAATCCTCAACGCGCCCGAAGGCCATGCGAGTGCCTTTTTTCGTAATAAGTTCTTTGTATTCAGAAATCAAGCCGGCAATAACCACCCGTGTTTTATTTCTGGGCTCGCCCCATTTAGGTTTTTCAACCGGTTTTCCGAGACTCGCGGCATTGTGTTTTGCAAAGTAGGCCGGAAGATCACTCACGGAAGCCGACGACCAGACTTTAGAAAAGTTTTCAAAACCTTTCAGTGGGTGGTCACTTAGGTAGAAGCCCAATACTTCTTTCTCATTCGATAACGACTCAATTCGGGTCCATTGCGGCGTTTTACCTAAAACCACTTTTGTTTCATCAACTGAACTCAGATCAAATAACGACACCTGACCGAGCGCTTTGTCTTTCTGAGTTTCAACAGCACGTTCGAGAAACTGCGGATACCCTGTATAAAGCTGAGCCCGATGGTAACCGAAATTGTCAAAGGCTCCGGCTTTAATGAGATTTTCGATAACTTTCTTATTTACTCGCCTCAAATCGACAGCATTGAAAAATTCTTCCACCGAACTGAATTTCTGATTTTCTAATGAGTTGCGGGCCTCAAGAATCGCTTCAACGGCGGCCTGACCCACACCTTTAATCCCACCCAATCCGAAATAAATTTCATCTTGATTGGCCGTAAATAGGTAGTCTGAAAAATTGATATGCGGAGACTGAACTTTTAATCCTCGTTTTTGAGCATCTTTGACGTATTTAACAACCTTGTCAGTGTCGCCGACTTCAGTTGATAACAGTGCCGCAAAAAATTCAGCCGCATAATAATGCTTGATCCAAGCCGTCTGCGCCGTAATTACCGAATAAGCCGCCGCGTGAGATTTATTAAAACCATAATCAGCGAACTTCACCATTAACTCGAAAAGTTCTTCCGATTTTTTGTGATCGTGACCGCGATCAGTAGCGCCTTTGATAAAACGCATTCGATGCTGATCCATTTCGTCTTTGATTTTCTTTCCCATGGCCCGCCGAAGCATGTCAGCCTCGCCTAGGCTATATCCCGAAATCAAAGAGGCAATGCCCATAACTTGCTCTTGATAAACCATAATTCCGTAGGTTTCCTCAAGCACTTGTTTGGTTTCAGGCAGAATATATTCAACCGGACTTTCACCGTTTTTTCGCTTAGTAAACTCAGGAATATTAGCCATCGGACCCGGGCGATAAAGAGACGTAATGGCCGTAATATCTGCAAAATTTGAAGGCTTGATTTTGCGAGTAGCATCTGTGATGCCTTCGCCTTCGAACTGAAACACTCCGGCTGTATCACCCCGAGAAAGCAACTCGTAGATCTTAGGATCAGTAATGTCGATATCTTTTTCGAGCACCTTTACACCGCGGTTTTTTG
>JAYVIY010000370.1:0-7475 GCA_043769795.1 Pseudobdellovibrio sp.
AATTTCCGCAAAAGACTCAAATTTGGAAACTCTGTCAATTCTATAAACAATTTTTAAGTCTATCTCGAACCTCCGAATGGGTTTGTTTTTTGCGGCAAACTTGATTTTTGCACCGGGTTCGAATTGTTCCAGTCAGCCATGAACTCTTTAGCATCCAGCTCAAGACTTTGTGATAAAACAATTCTCATTCGTATAAATCTTCTAATTTCAGATTCGACCTGTTTAAGGCCTTTAACGGCGGCAACTGCAATACGTTGCCTATAAGTCGGATTTTGAACGATCACATCTTCGTAGTTTTTCTGTGAGATTTCGGTTCCTGAATTCGAAGCCGGCGCAGAAAGATCTTCAACTTGATCGGTGGCCGCAGTGAGCACAATTTTTTTAAGTTTGAGAGCAACTAAAATTTCGTTAATCGAGGAATCGATCTTTTTTGAGTGCGCAATATACTGGTCGAAATTTACATTCGGTTGCATAACGAAAAAATAATAGCTTTCTATTAATGCGCGAAGCTTTTGGATTTCTGGAAGTGGGAGATTATAAATTGATACATAATTTAAGCTTTCAGAACTATTTCTCGACTTTTCAAGGTAGTTGAATCCCTCGGACTTAGGCGCAATTGTCGATTCTATCAGTGAACGATTCAGTAACTGAAGATAGAAATCCGACTCAACCTGAAGACTGGCCTTTAGACTCTTCGGTAAGTATCTGCTCTGATTCAATCCATCAACAAAAAACTTAAAGAATGATCGCTGATCAAAAAAATTAGCATAGGCCACTTCAAACAGTTTTTTAAAACGTTCGTCAAACTTTTTAAATTCTGAATTGATCGGCTGTTTTGCTGTTTTAGTCCACCACTTGTCAAAGGAATCAGTTGGGTTTTTTTCTCTGAAATCACCGATGACAGAATAGTTCAGATTAGCCAGCATATATTCCTGGAGGGTTTTGCTTCCTATTTTTGTAGAATAAAGGCTATTTGTATTAATTTTTGATTCACAAAAAACTTCGCGGTCTTTGTCTCGGGTCGGATTCATCATGTTCGGAGGATCGAACTGTGGTGCAAAAAAATCAATTCCAGCTAATGCGACCTTATAAAGACTTGCTGAAGGTTTTCCGCAAATGATTTTATACATCATCAAATCAGCTTCTTTATTGAAGCTGAAGTTTTGATTTAATGACCATTTACTATAGTCGGCAGCTAGCGATGTTATCTGAAAGATGCTATTTGCGGCAAAGGCCTGAGAATAACCTGCAAATGGATAGACCACCGGCAATGGATCTCCGAGAAAATTTCGTAGCCCTTCCATAGCCTTGTTGAACTCCGGGGAAAAGCGCCGAAAATTATTACTCGTGTCTGTCATTTCTTCTGCCGAAACAATCTGATTTAATTCGTTTAGTCCTGAAGACATTTTTAATTCGTTTTGACTCAGTAGTTTCTGTAGAATTGAGTTCAGTTTTTCTGCTTCATTGCCCTTAAGTACGGCTAAGAATTCTTTGAATTTAGTTGCAACCAAGACGATATGCTCACGCTGGCGTTTTTCAAGTTCATTGGGACTTGTTATATATAGATCTTCGACCTTACCGCCAACGGGCTTATACGGCCCAGTAGAAACGCCATAGAAAGGTAAGATTCTCAGCGGGTAGCGTGAAATAATTGTTGCTGCTGAAGGCGCCAGGGTTTCATTTCGAATTTGGTGACCTATGTTCAGAGTCTGAAACAGAGTGTCTGAAAAACCTTTATAGTATTTGTAGGCATAGTCGACTTGATTCAAAATTTCCTTGGTCATTTCCATCCATCCGGCGATGTCAGTTTCTGCATCCATGTTGAGATGTTCGCGCCACTGCTGCATTTGCACGGCAAAGTTTTCGATTTCTTTTTCGAATTTTTCCAGATTGCGCGGGTTTTTCATTTTCTTTGAATCCCAGTCTCCGCGATCGGCTTCCTGCCATAAACTATTTATTGCCATGGCATCGAAATCGAAAAGCGCCGGCTTAATAAGGTTGTTAACGGGTCGGTATGTATAATTAGCTAAGAAATGATCAACGCCGACAAAAAGCGAAAATCTAGAAACTTTTCCCACTAATTTAATGCTCTTCAGAAAGAATCCACCGCCCGCAGTTGCTAACACAACATCAGCGGCAGTGATTTTGTAAGCTGCCTTTACAAGATAGTCTTTACTCAGAATATTTTTCGCCGCATTAGAATGTGTGACTTTTTCGAATCCCCAGCGGGCTCCCGCTTCAACGGATTCAACCGCAGCCTGTGATGCCCACAAAGCAATTATTTGGGGAAAATATTGCGCGAACTTTCCGCGGAGTGTCCAGGTTTTCCAAGCTTGATTGCAGGATTCCAGCGAAGCCTCATCGGTTTTACCGAGCAGCCATTGATCGATACACATTTTTCCACTTTGTCCGAGATCAGCAGCGATACTTGAAAAAAGAGAACCAACGGCCATACCCTGGTAGGTGAGTCGTCTCATCATCTGGCTTCTGGTTGTGGGATCCATCGCCGTGAGGCCTTTTCTCTTTGTAAAAAAGTCCATGTAAAAACCCTGAGTTTGCATGAATGTATAAAACGAAAGATGCGCGATCGGATCTTTCAAAGATAAAATATGTCGTTCCATCGCGAGCGGGTCGCCGTGAGATTTGATCCACATTGAATTGAAAGTAATTCCACCGATAGCGATGAAAAAGGCCAAAGATTCGGGGGCAAATCTCTTGGTCGTACTTAAAAATACACCGTCTTTTTGAGCGATGGCCTGAGCTTTGGCATCCATTGCATTAAGAGCTTCTCTGATCATGGTCAGTGAATTCAGTTTTTGTTCAGTTTGTTCAACAGAAAACAAACCCATTTGCGCGGAATCAGTTCCACCTTTAATAACAACCGGAGCGATGAGGTCTTTTTCAGTATTTTCAAACGGCAAGCTCAGCTGCTGAGGTGGTTGTTTCGGTACATCGAGATCTAAAGCCAATTGTTGCCCGAAAGCAGTACAATTCAGTATAAAAATAGCTCCGATTACAATATGTCTCATAATGAATCAACCTCGTTCATACCTATAGAGTTGCAAGGATCGAGCGAAAAATTGCTTATGGTAAGCATTTTATGCGAATAGAGACTAATTTATTTGTTCTAAAGCTTTGAAAGACATTTTACGGCATGGAATGTTTAATCTTTATATGGGCATTGCGGTTAAAACCAAATCAGTGTAGTTTCGTTTTTTTACCAAAAAGTGAAACGAATATGCTAGTGACTCTGAAAGAAAAAATAAGAAAACATGGCTGGAAAGCAGTCGCAGCCATCTTCATGTACTACTTGGTCAGAGACTGCATTCTCTATATTTTCATACCGTATATCTTCATAACCAAATAAAAATCTGATTACTTAGTTATGGTCAATTTCTTAATTACAATTGGCTCAAGAGGTTTATCGCCCGGAGCAGTTCTTACATTACCGATTAAATCTACAATGTCGTAACCTTCAACGACTTCGCCGAATACAGTATGGCCTCGGTCAAGCCAAGGAGTTGCCACGGTTGTAATAAAGAATTGGCTGCCATTAGTATTAGGGCCTGCATTGGCCATTGAAAGTTTTCCGGGTTTGTCATGCTTATTCTGGCCAGCAATAATTTCATCTTCAAACTTGTATCCTGGGCCGCCGGTGCCAGTTCCAGTGGGGCATCCGCCTTGAATCATAAAATCTTTGATAACTCTGTGAAACACCAATCCATCATAAAAAGGGCGTTTGGTTTTTTCGCCGGTTTTTGAATCTGTAAATTCTTTTGTGCCTTCAGCAAGACCAGTAAAATTTTCTACTGTTTTTGGTACGCGATCATTGAACAATTTTACTTTGAACGTGCCTTTATTGGTTTCGAATAGAGCGAACATTATTTCTTTTTTCCTTTTGATTTTTTAGTTTCTTTTTTTTCCGGGGCGCCGACCAGTTTAACGGATTTTATCATTACGGCTTCAACGGGTACATCGCCGTACTCACCTTTGGTTGCCGTTTTAACAGCACGGATTTTATCAACAACATCCATGCCCGAAGTAACTTCTCCAAATACGGCGTAACCATATCGATTATTATCAACATGATCTAATTTCGTATTATCTACGACATTGATAAAAAATTGAGAAGTGGCTGAGTCAACCTCATTGGTTCGAGCCATCGCGATAGTTCCGCGCAAATTAGATAAACCATTTTTAGCTTCATTTTTGATTGGAGCTAATGTGGGTTTTTCAGACATGTCAGGTAAATGACCTCCACCCTGAATCATGAACGTAGGAATAACTCGATGAAAAGTAGTTCCGTCATAATGTTTAGTTTCAACATACTTTAAAAAATTCGCCGTCGAGATCGGGGCCTTTTCTTCGTTCAATGTTACTTTGATATCACCTAGGCTGGTTGAAATGACAACTTCAGGATTGGCTTTAGCGCCCTCTTTGGCCTGCACATTAAATGACCAAGTCATTAAAACGAAGGCGAGCAAATAAATAAACACGATTAGAACTCTGTTGTCTTTTTGAATAATTGTTTTCATAGTCTTAGGTCTATAAAAACTCGATTATTTGGTCAAGTTCTAGAGTCGTTTGCTGGCTACTTATTCAAGGTTAATTGACCATTTAGGCCTATAATAGTTCTTAGAATCGTTAGTGACACGCCGTTCTTCAGAACCATCAATCGTTGAAATGTAAATTTGGTTTTTACCTGTGCGATTGCTTGTATAAACAACATACCTGCTATCAGGAGAAAAACTTGGATCTTCATTGTGAGCAAATTTTCCGCTTACTTTTTGAGCTGAAGTTAGTTTTCTGATGTTCGAACCGTCTGCATCCATGACGTAAATATCAAAATTAGTATCATTTTGTCCAGCAAAGGCGATCTTTTTACCGTCGGGAGACCACGATGGAGACGAATTATAAATTCCTTTAAAAGTCAGACGTTTTACATTAGTGCCATCGGCATCCATAACATAGATCATGGGTCGGCCACCGCGCTCAGAAGAAAATGCAATTTTGCTTCCGTCCGGACTGAGCGAAGGTTCAACATTAATTGCACCCGCCGGGCCCTTCGTCAATCTGAGCTCGATATCGCCCTGTAAGTTAATTTTATAAATGTCTGCAGACCCGGTTCCAAGAGACATTCCCAAATAAATCGACTTTCCATCTTTCGCAAAAACCGCACCCGAGTTAACACCAGGTCGAAATGAAGTCAGCACTCTTTTGTTGGTCTGAAGATCTAAAGTGTAAAGAGATACATTTGACACGGTACCGGTCTTTTTAACTAGCTTTGTAAAAACTGAATAAAGTATCTTTTTTCCGTCGATTCCCCAAGAAGGGGATAGTGCAATCGATTTATGCTGCGACAATTGCTCAAAACCCGAACCGTCCCAATTCATTTTGCATACTTCTTTAGGTCCGTTTGTTCCGTCCTCGAAAGTGGCTACGATTTTGGCCATAAATGGAGCGCGAATTCCGGTTAAGGCTTCAATGACATCATTAGAAAGGGTGTGGCCGATCGGAACGGCTTGTTCAATCGAGGCCTTGTAGCGCTTACCGATGATGAGCTTATTTTCAGTCACATGATAAAGGTACATTTCAACGATGATATCTTTGCCTATAATCGAGTAGCCAGCGCGAATTAAAAACTCGGCACCGATTTTTTTCAGAGGATCAAAACTGAATCCTGTAACATCATCCGGGGTCGGTTTGAGAGACTTCTTCGTCAGATCCTCAAGATAGGCATCGTTAGAAACGATTGAAAAATAGGTAGAAAGTTCGAGATTTTTTTTTGCAACAGCAAACACCTCACTGGCTGCAGCTATCGAAGCACCGGTATTTTCCGCGCCGAGATTGTTGAAAAACGGAAAGGCCATCGCGCTTTTTTTAGCCTTGGCGTCACCGAGTTTAATATAGGCTTGTTCGGCGAAACTAAGTTGAGAAAATATTAAAAATAAACAGAACAAAATAAAGTTTTTAAAATTCGATTGCATAATCCTCTTATTCTGGAAATCCGATGACGATACCGTCAACGCTAAATTTTTCCGTTAATTTATCCGGAACCTTTGGAAAGGGGGCCGCGTCTTCAATTGCCTTCAAACAGTATTGATCATAACTATTATTTCCGCTAGATGAAACAATTTTCGAAGATTGAATTTGACCCTGCATATTAAACTTAACCAGTGCCTGAGCTTTCAGAGGTTTATTGATCAACCACTGAGGAAGAGTCCAGAACTGTTTGATGCTTCTATCAATTTCGCTGAGGTAGTTGTTGGCCTGTATTTTATCAAGCCCGGTCAGAACTGATCCTGCCGCTGCAATATTCGATTTTTTGTGAATGGCCTTTTTTTCCTGACTTTTTAAATTTGCAATCGAATCATTTTTTAATTCCTGTTTGATCTTATCGAGGGCCGAAGATTTTTTTAATTTATCAAGTGCAGATTTCTGCTTGGCTTTAGCAAGGTTGATGGTGTCGGGCTTAGGGATTTCTTTTGCCTTGGGTTGTGGAGTTTCTTTTTTTTGAGCCACTGGTTTTTTCTGAGCGGGCACTTCAGGGGGCGGAACAGGCTCTTGTGCTTCGGTCTTCGAAACTTCCGCTTTAGATTCAGCTTTTTCAGGGAGGCGGTTGCTTTCAGGGGCTTCACCGAAGTTCACGCTGATGGCAGTAGACAAATCCAGAATAGGTCTTGAAAAATAGATAGATTTTGTAACAAAGAAAACAATGAGCATCAGATGCAACGCGAGTGAAAAAACTAAACTTTTTTTAAAGTCCAATTATTACTCCTTGGGAAGAGTGATCAGGCTGATGTTGGAAATTCCGGCCATTCTTATTTCACCCATTACATAGGCGACGGTACCATAATCTACTTTTTGATCAGCCTGAATATAGATTTGCTTACTCTTTCTGTTTTCAAAAATAGCTTTGATTTTAGTTCCGAGAACATCACTTTTTATCTCGTTGCCAACAGCTTTTATTTTACCATTTGCATCAATCGACAGAACAAAGGGATCTTCATTCAGCGCCACGCCGGTCGATGCTGTTTTCGGAAGATTAACATCAAGGCCCTGCTGCATCATTGGTGCTGTTACCATAAAAATGACGAGCAGCACGAGCATAACGTCAACGAAAGGCGTTACATTTATTTCACTCATGGCCATTCGTGAATTTGATTTTGAAGACGTTTGCATCCCCATTAATTATCCCTTGAAAAAATTTCTCTTAACGATATTCAGAAAATCAGTGCTGAAATTGTTAAGTGAAATTTCTTCTTTGCGAATAACCGACACACAGTTGTTGTAAATTATTACAGCCGGAATTGCTGCGGCTAAACCTATTGCAGTTGTGATTAATGCTTCTGAAATTCCGGGTGCAACGGCGGCTAAGCTAGCAGAGCCGGTTATGCCGATCTGATGAAATGAATTCATAATTCCCCAAACGGTTCCAAACAGACCGATAAACGGGCCGGTCGATCCGGTCGACG
>JAYVIY010000371.1:0-7466 GCA_043769795.1 Pseudobdellovibrio sp.
ATAAAGAAGTAAATTTGAATACGGAGACCAGATCAAACCCATTTCGTTTTTGGCCATATCAAGATAATCGTCATTGCTGTCGGTCTTATCGCTCGGATCATTACCGGCAATACCATCGCCGCGTATGCCTACACCATGAATGAAGTTCACATTGGGTTTGTTAAGACCTAAGAGTTTAATCAACTGATACTCGGTCTGATTATAGGGATCTTTACGGCGGCCTTCTGCTAAGTGAGCAATAATCGCCGAGTGATTCGGCGACTTAATATATTCTTTTTTACCGGCAATTGTTTTATGAATGAAGTAAATGTATCGCACGAACTTAGGATGCAATGTGGCTTTTTCTTTGGTGCAGGAAGCCTCTAGAATCTTTTTATTCGAAAGAATTTTTACACCATTCACGCTGTTAATGTTTTCAACAGTTACACTGTCAATTTCAGGGCCTGCGCAATGCAACTTTATGTCTTTAAGTAAGGCTTGTTCGTAAGACAACCCTTTATCGATATCTTTTTTCAGAACATTCCACACATAACTCATTTCAAGAGGATAAACTAAATCTGTTGGGGCCTGTACGCCGGTTTTTGCCGAAACATAAGCCGTGCTGTCTTCGACTTTATAAATTCCAAAACCTTTTATACAGGAACTCGGTCCTTGCAGAAATGTAGTTCCGTTAATCATGTTTTGCAGATTCGACCAGCGAAATGCAGCACAATTCATGGCTACGCCATAACCAATCCACGGATTCATATTCTGACTGACCGACTTTTTGTAGTTTCCCCAGTCGCGCCACTCGAAACGGTTCTGAAACTGCCCTTTAGCTGAAGGCCAGGTCGGAAGGACGTTTTGTTTTGTATGATTGTGCAAATTAAGCAATCCCGGATAAATCGCGTCATAAGTTTTTGCATTCGGCTGCGCCAAAGTCACAACGGTTTTTTCTTTTTTCTGTTCCGCAGTAAAGGCAGCAACATTTTCTGATGTCAGCGAACCCATTGCCGTAATTATTCTATTGGTGCCGATTTCGACGTATCCCAGAAAAAATTTATTTTTATCCTTATTAAGGTAAGCACCCGGAATATTCCCGATTAAAACCAGTGGCGCATCTGCGACTTTGGCTGCTGTCGGTGTTCTGACTCCGGTCTGAACGCAACTGGCAATAAAACCTGCAGTTACCATTAATAAAAAAATCGTCACAAAAAATTTGCGTGCTGAAACCATGAAAATCCTCCGATGCTCAGTTTTAATATTAATCTCAATTTTATATAAAGATGTTCTAATTTCGGTAAAACTAGACATTCACAGAGCACTACCAAGGTCTGAACATATCGGGCCAGATTGCCTTCTTTTGCACGCCAGAAACTGGTCTTGTAAACAAAAACGATTTTATCTAACCTAGATTTATCCCATAACCAGCGAAGGAATTTGAGTATGAAAAAGACTTTAATAATAAGTATTGTTACCGGCTTTGTTTTCATTTGGTCGGGTTGCACCCACCTAGAAAATAGAACGCCGTCTGCAGCGCGAACGGTTTCTTCGAACCAGCAGGATTTTACCGCGCCTTGGTCTTACGATGCGGGTCCCGCTCCTGAAACTCCGATGGGAAAAGAATTGGTCGACATCGTTGCTACGCAACCAAATATGCCCGGCATTTCAAAAGAATTAACCGGCGATCAAAAATTCAGACCGGCATTCGGGCCAACTTTATGGAGAATGTTACAACAACCGAACAGCATTAAAATTTTATTCATCGGTCAGGACGGAACTCACATCGCTGAAGCTGCGGGTCGAACGGCCACAGCCGGTTTCGGCGGACGGGCTCAGGATATGGCTGCGCATTTCGGCGTTGAAACCAGTGCCGCCTTCATGAATGCTTTTGCTTTCACGATCAAGGGTCAATACTCAGGTTACGGCGCTCCGGTTATTACAGAAGTTAACGGCGTTAAAAAAGTGAGCTTTGATTCTGTGGTTGATAACGGAACTTGGATGATGGCGCAAGATCAAAATAGCCCGATGGTCAAATGGAGAAACTCGCTCATTGACTGGATCATTCGCAATAACAAAGATTCTTTAAGACTTGTGGTTCTGTTCGGTGGCTCTGCTCAGGACGCCATCGGAACTTTCATTGAAAGCCGCGGTGGCAAAGTGGGCGCCCGTTTTACAACAGAAGAATTAAGCACGAAGAAAGTTAAGGTTCCGGTTTTCAGAAGTCAGTCTGCCGGCGGTAATAAAGAACTTCCGATCGCAGTTACCCGCGACGAAAAAGACGTATTCAAAGTTTTAGGTATGGACGTTCCTTATGGCGATTTGGGCTTAAAACCCGGCGATCCGAAACTGGTTGCAGCTGAAGCAAAATTAAAAGACGCACAAAAAGCATTGGCCGACAATATTGATAAAATTTACCCGAACCTTGCTATTTCAAATTCAGGCGCAGGAAAAAGCGGAATCATTCATCCGGCCCAAATCGGCGGTTATGATTTAGCCAAGATTTTTGTTAATGATAAAAAAACCATCTCACTTAAAGGTTTAAAACTTTCTGATGGCTCAGTTCTTAGCAACGATGTACTGGTTGCTGAATTTCCGCACCCGACTTCACTGAGCGCAAGCCCGGGAACGGCTTCGGCTAAAGTTGAAAAGTCGCTCGTACTTTTGAAACCTTATGCAAAAGCCGGCTGGGAAATCGAAGCTGACAAAGGCATGACCAGTAAATTTGCGAAAGAGCAACCCTACGTCTACGGACGCGCCGACATCGGCCCGGCCTTCTATGATTTCGGAACACCGGCCAACCGCATGGTTTCAGTTTCTTCCGCTTCGCGTATGCCAGGCCAACCAAATATAGTTGTCATCGGAACACGCGACCGCCCGGCTTTTGACAAAGCAAGAATTACGGCTGCAACCAATGCAATGCCGGCTCCGGGTATTTCCCCTGAGGAACTTTTTTCAGCCCGTCCGAGAACGATTCAAAATCGTTATGTTTACGACATGGGTCCCGGCGAAAAAATGGCCAAGATCATGAAAGAAAATCTTAACGTTGCATTGATCGGTAAAATGAAAAATGGAAAAGACGCGAGCGCTGCCTGCAAAGACCCAGAAGCGGCAAGTAACTTCAATATCAAAACTCACCCGCTTTGTGTTGGTGATTTCGGACACTATCGCGGTACATTCGATCAACCGAAAATTGTTATCTTAGCCGACCCGGATGGCGTTGACGACATTCTTACTTCACGCGCATTAACCGGCACTCGCGGTCAGTTCATTCACGGACTTATGCAAGACATCGGTGTAAACGATAAATATCTCGTATTAAAGACAGTGCCGTTCGGCATGGATGGTGCAACCGACGAAGAATGGAACACAGTTCTTGGTCAAACCTCTGCGTATCGACAAAAAGTATTAGAAGCTGTCATTGCCACTGGAAAAGTTGAACTCATTATTGCTGACGGCAAATATGCCGCTCAAGAAATGGCAAAAATGAAGTTAGCCGTTCCACAAGTTGCAATCAAAAGAGTGGGTACAGAAAACAATTCAGGCATCAAAGAAGTTGCAACTGATATCAACAAGCTCAAAAAATTCAATAACTTCACAGCCAAAGGAGTTATGGCCAACATCCCGCGATCACACCTGGGCTTCTTCTCACGAGTTTGGGAAGGCACCAGTGGAACGCGGGTTCTTGATTCGAACTCAGCCACCGACGCCGGCACTGCCTTTGCCATCATCGTACCGGCCTGGGTTTACAATCAGAAAAATGTGATTCAAGACAAAGACGAGCGCGATGGTGTAAACTCTTTGAAAGACAATCTAGAGCAAATGGGTTTACCTCGAGAAGATGAAAAATTCATGGATTTCTTAAAGCGCAAAGGCGAACAGGGTTCGTATAAGTTAACCGTAGATTTTTTGTTTACGGTTTAGACTAATCTGATTCGAAAAAAACCTGCTCACAAAGCAGGTTTTTTTTTGCCTAATTTTCCATTTTACCTAAGATGTTCTTTTCTTACTATTGAAGGCGACTGCTCTAAGGTATCAAAAACGATGACTGATGTACCCGATTGCAGCTGTTTTTTTATTTGATTCTGTTTTTCTAGCAAAGAAAATTCTTTTTGGCCGTAGTCTGTTCCTTCACGGAGAATAAACTCATCAATAAGCCCCAATAGCGCATCTTCTGAAATTTTTTCAATTGGAATAATAATAAAATTGGTTTCAGGCTTAGTTTCCACAATTCACCCTATTCGAAGTTATTGGTTTAAGTAAGTACCTTTTGCTTCTTATATAATTAAAAACAAGATGCATGCTTTTTAAATTGAAACTTCCCAAAAAATTGGCGATAAACACCTCTAAGACAAGAGGGGTTCATGTCTCATTTCGCTTTAACAACAATCTGGGCCATTCTATTCTCGCTGTACGCCCATGCTGGCGCAACTTTGAACACCCAATGCACCAAGAACGCCGCAAGCGGTGTTGTCGAAGGCATCAACATCAATACCCCCTACACAATTGCCTCTGTGACCAAGGTATTTACTTCTCACTGGGCGCTGCTTAACCTAGGCCCGAATTTTCGTTTTTCAACTCTAGTTCACATCACCCCCTTAAGCCAAAGTTTAGTTGATGTGCACCTAGAAGGTTCAGCCTTTCCGTATTTTGATAAAGACATGCTTCAGTTTTTTGTCGGAGAGCTGAATCGTTTAGGAATTCGAAATATAAATAACCTGACTTACGATGAACATTTTTTTTATGCCACCGACGTTCGCTACGACCCCATGCTGGCCCATGGTGATGGCGAACAGACCGTTGAAAGCGTGATGACTGATTTGCGCCAAGACGTTACAAAGATTAATGTGAGCTTAGCAGCATTGAACAACAAGGCGTTAAAAATTGAAAATTTAAAGTTGCCGCAAACTTTATTTTTGAAAGTGAACGACATTCACTTTGTTGCAAAAAAGGCTTTTCAAAAGTTTGCCACTACTGTTTCATTTACGCTTCCGTCGTCGGAATTAAAACGCTCGCTAAAAGAAATGAATCGCAATTCAAATAATTTTGCAGCGAATAAATTTTTTGAATTGATAGCGGCCAGACAGAATTACATGGATTTTATTATGAGCCGCTTAATTACCGTAAGAGCCGATGAAGTGGCGCTGCATAACGGTTCGGGCTACCCGATTGTTAGCGGAGAAAATAAAACCTACAATGCCGCATCTTGTACTGCCACTGTTGAAATGATGGCTGATTTAAGAAATTATTTGCTGCAAAACGGGTTGGCGCTACAGGACATCTTACCGGTATCAGGCAAAGACACCCCAGAAGACGGCCTGAGCACAGTTACACAGATTTACGGCAATGCTTTGAACGCCGGTGCCTTCCTAGGAAAGACAGGCTCGGTTTTAACAACTGTTGCACTGGCCGGTCTCGTGATCACCGAAAATGAAAACTTATTTTTTCAAACCAGTTTTAACCTGGAAAATTCAACGGAAGATCGAGCCATTGCTTATGCAAGAATCAAAGACTGGTTACAAAATGTTTTAATCAAAGATAAGAAAAAAGCTGAGCTCGTTAGTTACCAGCCCAAGGGCTATTTACCTTTCGATAGTAAAAGCCGTCTCGTAAAAATTGAGAACATAAAAATTCTAAATTAAGCTGAAACTATCCGAAAATTTTCTGGAAGAACGATTTAACTTTTTGAGCAACCGTTACGTCTTTAGAAGGCTTCTTGTAGCCTCCAGAATTACTTCTGAAATTTTTGTTACCCGGTTTCGCATTAATGACCGGTTTATTTTTGTTCTGCGCCTGCGCGCCATTAGGAACATAACCCGGTTTAAGTTGCGGCTTATTAGAAGGCTGAAACTTTTTAGGCGCTTGCGCTGCTTTTGAATCTGGTTTCAACTCTTGAGGCTTAGCCGTTTTAAGATCAGGTTTTTTATTCGGATCGTAAGTTGGGCGCTCTGGTCTTTCGAAAGGTTTTTTGCCGCCTGGAGTGCGGGCTTCAAATTTTTTACCCGGCCTGCGATCACCGCGGTCTTGTCCGCGTCCGCCACCGGCGCGAGGTTTATCGAATTTACCGCGGTAAGATGCTTCTTCGCGTTTAAGTGGTTTGATATCCTTTAATAATTCTGCGTCTTCCATAAAAATAGCCTCGATTTTATTCTTCGTGTAGTTTTCAACGCGTTCTAATGAATCAATGTCACGGTCACTGATTAAAGAGAAGGCTTTGCCTTCACGTCCTGCACGGCCGGTTCGGCCGATACGGTGAACGTACGATTCTGCGTCCTGGGGCATTTCATAATTAAATACGACATCGACACCATTAATGTCGAGACCGCGGGCCGCTACATCAGTGGCCACTAATATATTTTGATCATTTTCAGCTTTAAATTTCTCGATGACATGATTGCGCTGACTCTGACTCATAAGGCTTGAAATACCCATGGCCGGAATCTGATTGTCGAGCAAGAACATCGCAAGTCGATCAACGTTATGTTTGAAATTTGTAAAAATCATAGCCTGTTTCGGATTTTCTTTTTTTAATATCGAAAGCAGATACTGAGGCTTCTCATCGTTACCAACATGCAAAATAAAATCTTTTACGTTTTCAGCTTTGGCCTGATCACGAGAAATATTAATTTCAACAGGCTCGGCACCGAATTGGTAAGCCGTATTTAAAACGTCGAAATTAAGGGTGGCACTGAACACCAGAAACTGGCGATCATTAGGCACGCGACCCAGAATATACTTCATATCGTCTTTGAAACCCATATCGAACATACGGTCAGCTTCATCAAACACGATGGCACGAACCTGCTTGAGGTCGACAAAATTTTCTTTGTACAGATCAATCAGTCGCCCCGGAGTGGAAACAATGAATTGAAGGCCTGATTGAAGCGCCTCTTTTTGCTTGTCATAACCCGTGCCGCCGTAGAGCGGGTAGGTTTTCATTCCGCAACCGTCAGAAAGTTTAATCACGTTCTCATTAATCTGATCGGCCAACTCGCGAGTCGGAACTAAAATCAGAACAAAGCTTCGGACATTCCAGTCTTTCAGGGCGCGTGGGCTTTCAGGTTCTGTCTGAGTTTTAAGAATTCGTTCAATGAGCGGAATTAAAAAAGCGGCCGTTTTGCCGGTACCTGTTTGTGCCAGTCCTGCAACGTCTTTGCCTTCTAAGATATGAGGAATGGTTTGTTCCTGAATCGCAGTGGCTTCTGCATAGTTCAATTTTTCAATGGCGGCATTAAGTCTTGGGTCTAGATTTAGGTCTGAATACTTCATGTGGCTTTCTTTGATATTAGATCAGGCTCATTGTGTCACGCTTGAAGCGCCTTGCGCAACGTGCAATATCGTTTTTTGCCTCTAATTCTCCGTTAAAAATTTAATTAAATTCGCTGTAAACTCATCATATTTTTCATAGTGTAACCAATGACCGGCACCTTTTATTTCAATTCCGGTTATCTGAGGGTTGATATTGATCATTTTTTCGAACTCTTTTG
>JAYVIY010000372.1:0-7438 GCA_043769795.1 Pseudobdellovibrio sp.
CGATGGGAGATACAGCATTAAATTATACGTTGAGAACACCAGTAGGAATTGCAGGATGTATCTCACCTTGGAATCTTCCATTGTATCTTTTCACTTGGAAAATTGCACCTGCATTGGCATCAGGAAATTGTGTTGTTGCAAAACCTTCGGAAATTACACCAATGACAGCCTTTTTATTATCGGAATTAGCAATCGAAGCAGGCATTCCTCCAGGAGTATTAAACATTGTTCACGGCTACGGGCATAAAGTCGGAAAAGCAATAGTTTCTCATCCAAATATTCCAGCAATTTCTTTTACAGGTGGCACAAAAACAGGTGAAGAAATTGCCCGCATTGCAGCACCTATGTTTAAGAAGTTATCACTAGAGTTAGGAGGAAAAAATCCCAATATTATTTTTGCTGATTGTGATTTTGAAAAAGCTATTGAGACTACGCTCAGTTCTACTTTTGCAAATCAGGGCCAGATTTGCCTTTGTGGTTCGCGGATATTTATTGAACAAAGTATTTATGAAAAATTTAAAGCGGCTTTAATTGAAAGAACTTTAAAACTTAAACAAGGTGACCCGCTGAGCCCTCTCACTGAACAGGGCGCACTGGTTTCTGAAGCTCACATGAACAAAGTGATATCATATATTGAACTTGCAAAAAAAGAAGGCGGTAAAATTCTTACCGGGGGCCGACGCTTTGAGGCCGCAGGAGACCTTGCAAAAGGTTTTTTTGTTGAGCCTACTCTCATAGAAGGATTGTCCTATGATAGTCGAACTAATCAGGAAGAAATTTTTGGACCGCTTGCTACTCTTACGCCGTTCGAAAATGAGGCGGAAGTTATCAAAATGGCTAACTCTACAAGATACGGACTTTCTGCAACAGTCTGGACAAAAGATCTCGATCGTGCGCAGCGAATTTCATCGATGTTACAGGTTGGCATCGTGTGGGTTAACACGTGGATGTTTCGTGATTTAAGAACTCCTTTCGGAGGAGTAAAAGATTCTGGGCTCGGCCGCGAAGGCGGTCTTGAGGCATTAAAGTTTTTCAGCGAAGTAAAAAATGTATGTATTCAATACGAGGGAAGATTATGAGCCAGCCGATCATTTCGAACAGGGCGCCGGAAGCAGTTGGGCATTACCCCCATGCTAGACGGGCCGGGAATCTTTTGTTCTTGTCCGGTGTTGGGCCCCGCGAACGCGGAACAAAAATAATTCCGGGAGTGACGCTTGATGCTGACGGCAGTATTCAATCTTATGACATTGAGGCCCAATGCCACAGCGTATTTAAAAACGTAAAATCAATTTTAGAAGATGCCGGGCTCGCATGGTCGAATCTTGTGGATGTAACAGTCTACCTAACCAACATGAAAGATGATTTCAAAATTTATAATCGATTGTGGGCAGAATACTTTGCAGAAAACCCACCCTGCCGAACTACCATTGAAATTAATTGTTTACCTACTCCGATCGCGATCGAACTGAAATGTGTGGCTACCTTTTGAATTCCGCATTTCAAACTCTTAATTTGAAAAAGTGGATAGACGAAAGCCGCCATCTTTTGAAGCCTCCCGTTGGAAACAAATGCATTTGGCTGGATGGCGAAATAAAGCACGACTTTATTGTCATGGCCGTAGGCGGTCCGAACTCAAGAACTGATTTTCACGTCAATGCCAGTGAAGAATTTTTTTATCAGGTTGAAGGCAGTATGGTTTTGAAAATAATCAACTCAGAAGGTAAAATTCAGGATATTTCTATTGCCGAAGGAGATATTTTTTTATTGCCTGCAAACACGCCCCACTCGCCGCAACGTCCAGCAGAATCCATCGGGCTAGTGATTGAAAAACGACGATCAGAAGGAGAGATAGATGCTTTGCAGTGGTACTGCGAGAAATGCGTCGCTAAGCTTTACGAGGAAAAATTCGTTCTTACAAATATTGAAACTCAGTTTGCAGCGGTCTTTGAGCGCTATTACAACAGTAAACACATAGACTGCAAATCATGCGGTCATACAAACGGCAGAAAATGGACTAATGCTAAAAATTGATATTCACACCCACATATTGCCTCCCGAGATTCCGAAGTTTAAAGAAATTTTCGGTTACGGGGGATTTATTGAGCTTCGAAAAGTTACGGGTTGTCGATATTGTGATATGTACGATGATCAGGGAAAATTCTTTCGCCGAGTTGAAGAAAATTGTTTTGATCCGGCGGTTCGTATTAAGGAATATGAAAACTTCGGGGTTCAGGTTCAGGTGCTTTCGACCGTGCCGGTTATGTTTTCATACTGGGCGAAACCGAATGACGGACTTTATGTCGCGAGCGTTCTGAATGATCACATTGCTGCTACCGTAGCGCAGGCGCCAAAAACGTTTTTGGGCCTCGGAACATTACCTATGCAAAGTGCAAGTCTCGCGGTTCAGGAAGCCACTCGCGGAATTGAACAATTAGGATTAAAAGGTTTTCAAATCGGTTCCAACATTAACGGTATGAATTTATCTGATAAGTCACTTTTTCCCGTTTATGAAAAACTTGAAAAGCTCGGTGCCTGTCTGTTGGTTCATCCTTGGGAGATGATGGGGCAGGATCAAATGAGCAAGTACTGGTTACCTTGGCTTGTAGGAATGCCCGCAGAAACCAGCAGAGCGATCAGCTCGATGATTTTCGGTGGGGTCTTTAAAAATTTTCCGGGGCTTAGGGTGGCTTTTACTCACGGAGGCGGATCGTTTCCTTTTACTTTAGGTCGAATTCAGCACGGTTTTGAAATGCGACCAGACTTATGCGCGGTTGATTGCGATATCGCACCGCTTGATTTTATCGGGAAGTTTTTTGTGGACAGTTTGGTGCATGACCAAACCAGTTTGGAATTTCTGCTTAAAGTTATTGGGAAAAAGAATATTTGCCTCGGTACGGATTATCCTTTTCCGTTGGGTGAATTGCACCCCGGAAAACTCATCGAGAATTGTAATTTTGATTTAGAAACACAAAAATGGCTTTTTCATGGGGCGGCTCTAAAGTGGCTGGATATGAGTTCGGATTATTTTAAGTAAATTTTTTTACAGAAACGGAAATCAAGATGGATCTACAACTCAAAGACAAAAAAGCACTGGTTTTCGGCTCTTCAACGGGTATCGGTCGAGCGATCGCTGAATCTCTGATTAGCGAACAGGTTCAGGTTATTGTTAACTCGCGAGATGCTGATAGACTCGGACAATCGGTGAGTGAATTAAAAGCGAGAGGCGGTGTGATTGCTGACCTCAGTGAGGATACGCAAGCTCAACGTGCTGTGACTGAGGCTATTTTAAAACTAAATGGACTTGATATTTTAGTTATGAATACCGGTGGGCCGAAGAAGGGGTCTTTTTCAGAAATTAGCGCCGATCAGTGGCACTACGATTTTCAAAATCTATGGATGAGTTTTGTTGAGTCCGTTAAAGCGGCCTTGCCATCGATGAAAAAGCAAAGATATGGACGAATAATATTAGTTACATCATTAGCTGCTAAAGAACCACTGCCTAACTTGACCACGTCAAACGGACTGAGGGCCGGACTTGCAGGTCTTTGCAAGTCGTTGGCAAATGAAGTGGCGGGTGATGGAATCACAGTGAATCTGTTACTTCCCGGTTACACTGATACAGATCGACTCAAGGAATTGAAACTGAGCGAAGAAAGAATTCGGCAGATGATTCCTGCCGGAAGATTGGGTGACCCAAAAGAAATTGCTAATTTGGCCTGTTATTTAGCATCACCTTTGGCTGGATATATAACAGGTCAATCCATTGCCGTTGATGGCGGAGTACTGAGATCTTACTGAGCTCATCTTGCTAGACCTTCGTTGAGTTGAAATTTGAATGTGAATTTTATTTTGTTTGTTTTCAGGTCTTGATTCTTGATTTGTTTTGTCTCGCTATGAATCGCAATGTATCAAAAAAAAGAATTTAGACTTGTTGGTTAAGGTCATAAGTGATGTAATTGATGTTTAGAATGAGGACACTCAATGTTTAAAGAAACCACAAACTTTTTAATTGTTGATGATTTTTCCACTTCCCGAAAAATAGTGAAAAATTCGTTAATCGAAATCGGTTATCCTAACGCCGTTGAAGCCTCTGACGGGGTTGAGGCTTTTCAGATTCTTTGCGATTTGGCCAAAAGCGAAACTCCGATCGATTTTATAATTTCTGATTGGAATATGCCAAACATGCTCGGTATCGATTTGCTTCGAAAATGCAGGTCAGAAACGGCCTTTAAAAACCTTCCTTTTATTTTGATTACGGTTGAAAGCGAACCGACCCAGATTTTAGAAGCCGGGCAGGCTGGTGTAACCGAGTTTATAGTGAAACCTTTTGTTAAAGATGCTTTGCGAATGAAAATTTTGAACGCATTCAATAAAATAAATGGTCTGCGTTTACGAGAGGCGAAATAAATTTCATGTTTAAATCGAGTACAAAGTTCTTAGTGGTAGATGATTCGTCAACGACCCGAAAAATGAATAGAAATTCGCTCGCAGAGCTGGGTTATAAAAATGTCGTCGAGGCCGCTGACGGAGATGAGGCTTTTCAGGTATTGGTTGAACTCGCAAAATCTTCTGAACCCATTGAGTTTATAGTATCAGACTGGAATATGCCGAATATGCCGGGTATCGATTTTTTAAAAAAATGCCGTGCCGATGCACAATTTAAAAAGACACCGTTTTTATTTATTACGGTGGAGTCTGAACCAGCACAGATTTTGGAAGCCGGGACGGCCGGCGTGACCGAGTATATAATTAAGCCCTACAACTCTGAAGTGCTTAAAATGAAAATTGAAAATGTATTTTGTAAAGTAAATAACTTGCCAATGCCGGTGCGAAATTAAAAGTTACTATTCGGAATAAGCAACCGCTGGAATGTCAGACATAGTAACAAGCCCCGGTCGAGCCAATAAAACAGATTGAATCGCATTTAATGTAATTGCACAGGTAGCAACATCGCCGTTGATTCCATTCTCAATAGTTGAACGTATAACCGGATCACCATTGACCTGTATTGTATCGAACGACTTCTCTTCGCCCACAGCGGCCTTAAAGTAAAGTGTTATAACTTCACGGTTGCCGATGAAGCCCCTTCCAATTTGTTCAACGCCGCAAGCCATTCCGGCTTTAATAGGCTTGTATCCGGAGGTGATCGCAACTTTCGCGATGACCGGATTGAGAGACTCAGTTTTTCGGGTCAATTTCCAACCCATCCGAGCAGCTATGAAATCCACAGATTCCGGCAGGCCTACGTGGCGTAACGTTCCTTCTTTTTCTTTTTTCTTAAATTCCTCAAGTGTAAGGCCCGCGCCTATTTTCTGTTGAAAGGGAACTCTTCTCACGGATGCATTTTGTACTCTTGAAACTTCAATAGAATCGACTTTTTTTGAAACGGCCGTAAGTACAGTGGGTAAATAATCCATCAGGTAGCCCGGGTTGACTCCGGTGCCGAGTAAAGCAATTTTAAACTTTTTGCAGATCTTATCTATTTTTTTTGCCCGCGCGGTTTGTGTTTTCCAGGGAAAGGAAAGCTCTTCACAGGTGGAGACTATTGATAATTTTTCGCGGGCGATCTCTGTAATCAAAGCTTCCATCCGACTGAGGCTTGAAACAGTTGTTACGACGGCAATGTCAGCTTTCTTGTTTTTCATTGCGGTTTTGACGTTTCCGGACACTTTTACATTTAATTTTTTAAGTCCGCAGATCTCACCGAGGTCTTTTCCGATTAATTCGGGCGAGCTATCGACTGCGGCCACAATCTTAAAGCCTCTTGCAACTGCAAACTGCACTGTCTTTTGTCCGAGAGGTCCTAGTCCGACTTGAAGAATTCTTGTTTTTGCCATTGCGCCATTACTTTCCGGTTAACCCGCTACGTTTAGATTGTTCAAGCTTAATAGAATTGTTATCTAAAGTCCATTTTCCATTGGCACCCATGGTGAGTGAAAAATCAATTTGGATCAAAAAATCCTGGCTTCTGACGCTTTTATCATCAGAGTCTTTGCACTTGTGGGCGAGATCGGCCCGAATTGAAAGCAGTGCGGTGCGACCGTCGGTAGACAGCTTACTCCAGTGAACATTGTGCGCCAAAGTGCTCACCGGTTTTTTTGTTGAAAGAGGAATATCCGGCAGAAAAGGAATCGGAATAAAAAATTTCGGGCAAAATACGGTGTCCTTGAATTGTTGGCTGATATCAAAAACCTGATCTTCGATGTAAATCAGAATGTCGGGGTATGAGGTGTCTACATCGGGATTTATGATCGTTGCGGAGATCTGTTCGGTCCAGGGTAAAAGAGGCGTATTGTAGGTTTTATGTTGCAACATCAAGGCAACCCGAACCCCGGTCAGATCCAGATCTGTGTGAGAAAACGCACCGTAATGATGTCCCAATTCGTGAACAAGTATTGCCACTGCTTCTGAAATGCTTAGAGGTATATAATAGCCCATTTCGTTTTTAGTGTAGAGCAAATCAGAATTTACAAAGATGAGACTACCAATACCATCTCCGGTTTTTGCTACCTTGACTTCACCATCGATAATAAAAAAACCGGGGCGGGCCTTTTCTGATGCGAACTGAATTTGCCCCTCCTGTTGTTTCTCCTGTTCGAGACCTCCGATAATTTTTTCTAGAATAGTTCGTTGCTGATTGTCTATTTTGCAAAAATTTGAACTTAGGCAGAGGCGAATATAGTTTTCAAGTTTCTGGTAGGCCTGAAGAATGTTTTTTTCGGCTATGCCTCCGCCGTTATTGACGAGATCGCCACCGGCCTGCGCGACACTGATAAATAATAAGAGAGAAAAAAGAAATGTTTTCATTTGGCTCCTTGAATTGCCGTTAACGGAAACAACTGAAACGACAAAGTGTAAACTTCAGTGGCCTCGCTATCTTCTAGCAAATCGGCTGCTTTTTTTCGAGTTTTTAGTAATAGGTCTTTGATTTTAGGAAGGTTTTTCATGTTCACAGGCATGGTTACTGATGCGAATTCGCGTAAATGAATAGGATCATTATGAAGTGATTTCTCTGCCAGCACTAAATTCTGCGCGTGGTGTTTGCGGATGGCGGTCGAGGGTAAATCGCTACTGGTGGTAAGAGGGTTTGCAGTTCGTACAAGACGCCTCTTTTCGATCCTGAGCAGCCCCAGGCGTTGCAGTCGTTCTAAAGCCTCGAGGCTCTGATAGATTTCTATGTTAAGTCTTTTTGAGATCCATTCGGGTGTAGCTTTATTCTTTTTCAGCTTCGCCAGATTTAGAATGGCCAAATAATACCAGTCTGAGATCAGCTTAAATTGATCATCGAGCAATAATTGATGAACTTCTTCAGCGGTTGCCGGTCTTTCGTTCTCTTTTTTTAACAGAATCTTTTTTTGTTCAGGTTCTATCTCGATGTTTTGTAAAACTTTCAAAAGATTTGAATTTGAAAGGTCTCGCTTACCAGAGAGCACCTCAG
>JAYVIY010000373.1:0-7438 GCA_043769795.1 Pseudobdellovibrio sp.
GTTTCGATGATTACCAATCAACGGGCCTTCCAGGCCAATGCGAAAACGGTATCAACATCAGACGAATTACTCAGCGAAGTAATTCAAATGAAGAGATAATAGTTACTGATTCTCCATAGCACATGTTAACTGTCGTAAAAACCCTTAGGTCGCAAGATCTAAGGGTTTTTTAATGTACGCCGTACCTAATCCCCAAATGTACGCCGTACTTAAAACCTGGATTTTAGGTACGGCGTACATTTGGCTGAAATTGCTTACAAATGCTGCGTCCTTGGCTGGGTTGGTGTAAATAGGTATTCAAAGTTCAAAAAAATCACTTTTATAAGCAATTTATGTGGGTTATAAAAAAGCCCATGAGTCGGACTCTAGTTCTCGTCCTTTTATTGATCGCTACCCGTACCGAAGCCAGAAATATTAACTGGAAAGAAGCTATCAAGCTCGCCGCCGAAAATAGTTTGGAATATCAGGCCGCACTCGCAAACTACACTTCGGTGCAGGCACTTGAAATGGGTAATTTGACTGGTTTTTTGCCTAAACTGACGGCCACTGCGACAGGTACCCACAGCGGTGCGCCTGCAACCGATAGTACTCACAGCTATACGGCACAACTTACTTTAAGCCAGAATTTATTTGCGGGCTTTTCTGATTATAATTTGTTTTATCTCAAGAGAACTAACACCCAGTCAGCATTGGCTACATTTCTCAACGTTAGGTCACGCTTGAGTCAGGAGTTAAAACAGGCTTACGCCGAACTCTATTATATTCAGGATTACAAAAAATTGGTCACAGATATATTACGTAGACGAGTGGAGAATAATTCAAATGTGAAGTTGCAATATAATGTGGGCCGAGAAAATAAAGGTTCGCTCCTGCTCTCGCAATCGTATGTTGATTCAGCAGAATTTGATTTATTAACAACCATGCACAGTGAAGAAATTTTTATAGGAAACCTGAAACGCATTTTAGGTGGCAATTCTGAAGAAACACTTTTTGTTACTGAAAATATAAGTAAAGAAGAATTAGCAATAAAAAATCCGGATTTTAATAAAATTGCCGAGCAACATCCTGATGTACGAATCGCCAAGTTCGATGAAGAGCAGGCTTTCTATAATAAGAGAATCAGCTTTGCTCAGTTTTTGCCGAGTCTTGATTTTTCGGGAAGTTATAGTTACAGCGGGGCAGTTTTTATGCCGGATCAGGACCGCTGGTCTTTGGGATTAACTTTGTCAATTCCCCTCTTTGAAGGATTAAAATCTGTATCGGCCTATAAGTCAGCACAAGCAAAGCTTGAAGGTGGACGCTTCACCGCCCTTAATACATTACTGAAAGTGACCAACACCCTCAAACAGACTTTTTACTCCTATTCAGAAGCTATTCAAAAAGAAAAAATTGACGAAAGTTTCAGACAGGCAGCCATTTTACGTGCTGAAGTGGCCCGCAACAAATACAAAAACGGTTTCATTTCTTTTGAAGCGTGGGACACGGTTGAGGCCGATTTAATTACCCGTCAAAAAGAAATTCTCTTCAGTGAAAAAAACAGAATTATCAAACAGTCATTGTGGGAACAAGCCCAGAGCATCGGAGTCTTTCAGTGAAGAAGAAAATAATTATTATCCTGAGTATTGCGATAGTAGCCGCTGCGTTTTCAGTTTGGTATTTTTTCTTTAAAACCAAGCCCACCCAATATAAAGAATCTCAGGTAAAAATCGGAAAAATCACTTTAAAAATTTTAGCAACGGGAACTGTTCAACCTGAAAACCGTCTCCAGATAAAGTCACCGCTTTCAGGACGAGCTGAAAAAATTAATGTAGTCGAAGGCCAGAAAGTGCGTAAGGGCGATGTTCTCGCTTGGGTGAGTTCTACGGAAAGGGCTGTCTTGCTTGATTCGGCCCATTCGCAAGGAGAGGCCGAAGTTAAAAAATGGGAAGAAATTTATAAACCCACGCCGATTATTGCACCACTCAATGGCACTATCATTTTGCGCAATATCGAACCCGGTCAGACTTTTACAACCAATGATGCGATTTTAGTGATGGCCGATCGCCTGACTATTCAGACGCAGGTGGATGAAACTGATCTAGCGCAGATTAAATTGCAGCAACGGGCCCAAGTAGTTATGGATGCCTACCCAGATAAGAGTCTCGAGGCCAAAGTTAACCAAATTGCCTTTGAAGCGAGGACAGTGAACAACGTCACTTCCTACACGATTGATGTTTTACCAGCGGAGAAAATTGAATTTCTCCGAAGTGGAATGACGGCAAACGTAACTTTTTTCGGTGAAACCAAAGAAAATATATTAGTAATTCCGAATGAATTTATTAAATATGAAGGCGGCAGACCCAGTGTTCAAGTTAAGAAGGATGAAAAGCCTGAAACCAGAGAAATTAAACTGGGTATAACCGACGGAAAGGTTACAGAAGTGCTTTCAGGTATTGAAGAAAACGAGACGCTGATGCTCGCTCAACTAAAAGACACTAAAGCCAAAGCAAATATTTTTTCAGGCGCAGCGCCCACAAACCGGAGAAATCGATAGCCTCTCATGATTGACTTAAGCACTATTAAAAAAACCTACAATATGGGCGGTAGCTCTTTAGATATTCTGAAGGGTATTGATCTGCATATTGATGACGGTGAATTCGTGGCGATCATGGGCCCGTCAGGCTCAGGTAAATCAACGATGATGAATATTCTGGGCTTACTCGATGTACCAACTGCAGGATCTTATCAATTTGATCAAATCGAAGTTTCTCAGATGTCAGAGGACGAACTGGCGATTTTACGGCGTCAGGAAATCGGATTTATTTTTCAGCAATTCAATTTACTTTCAAGATTAAGTGCCGCTGAAAACGTGGCGCTTCCGCTTCTTTATTCTAAACAAGGCGAGGGCCTTGGTAGGGCTTATGAGCTTCTTAAAAATGTGGGTTTAGAAGAGCGCGTCGGGCACAGGCCCAATGAGCTTTCGGGCGGTCAGCAACAGCGGGTTGCTATAGCGAGAGCTTTAATTAATGCACCAAAAATGATCTTAGCCGACGAGCCCACCGGAAATCTAGATTCGAGAAGTGCTACAGAAATTATGGGCATTCTCAAAAAATTGAACGACTCAGGAATTACTCTTGTTATTGTCACGCATGAAGAAGAAATCGCAAATCAGGCCAAACGCCTTATCAGAATGCGGGATGGAAATATTCTTTCGGATGAAATCATCACGACAGAAAAACGTAATTTTGCAGCATTTACGCCAAAAAATATCGGAACCATTGCCAAAAATTCGGTAAAAGATTTTTTTGTGTACTTCGAACAGGGCTTTAAAACCCTATTAGCTAATAAAGTCAGAACAATTTTGTCGATGTTAGGAGTTTTAATCGGCGTCGCCGCGGTCGTTTCTATTCTGGCGCTCGGAAAAGGTGCCGAAGTTGAAATTAAAAAAAACCTTGCCTCACTTGGAACTAATTTGCTGATGGTTAGGCCGGGTTCAGTTAGAATTGCTGGTGTAGCGCAATCAAACGGGGCCGCTAATCGACTGCTTTATACAGATGTCCTCGGAATAAAAGATAAAATTGAAACCATAAAAAACGTATCAGCCATTGTTAATGAGCGGGCGCAGGTTACTTTTGAATCTAGCAACTGGAGCACCATGGTTCAGGGATGTTCGGCCTCTTGGGCTGAAATGCATTCATCACTACCGGCGGTAGGACGCTTTTTTACCGATGAAGAAGATCAGCAAAGATCTCGTGTTGCGGTCATCGGCGCTACTGTAAAAAAGGAACTCTTCGGTGACCGGCGGGCCATCGGTGAAATGATCAAAGTTAACAGAGTACTTTTTCAGGTCATAGGAATTCTACCCGAAAAAGGCGCTTCCGGTTTCAGAGATCAGGACGATATTATTATTATTCCTCTACTTACGGGCATGCGAAGATTGATGGGGCAAACGACCGTTGATTATGTGGAAGTTGAAGTGGATAAACCCGAAAACATGGATCTCACGCAGGATTCAATTTTGTCAGTGCTTAATACGATTCATAGAATTCCTCTTCAAAAACAAGAAGAGGCATTTACTGTTAGAAATATGGCCGATATTCAGGAAGCCATGGAAAGCACCATGCGGGCCATTTCATTGTTGCTTTCATCAATAGCTGCAATTTCACTTTTAGTCGGCGGAATCGGAATTATGAACATCATGCTGGTTTCGGTTACTGAGCGAACAAAAGAAATCGGACTAAGAAAAGCCCTCGGAGCAAGAGCCAGCGATATTCTTGCACAGTTTTTGTCTGAATCTGTAGTGGTTAGCGTAGTTGGCGGACTATTCGGCGTGATACTGGCATTTTTAATTTCGATTGGAATTAATATGGCCGGTGGTTGGGCCACATCGATTACTTTAACTTCGGTGCTGCTCGCGATTATATTTTCTTCTTCAATCGGAATAATATTCGGAGTTTATCCTGCAATGAAAGCGGCTAAATTGAATCCGATCGATGCGCTCAGGTCAGACTGATTTTTTTCCTGAGATCATGGCCATCCAGGTTTTTCTGTGGTGTAAAATCGAATCAATAATGATTCCACTGAAATGAACAATTATGAAAACAATAACCGCTTTTGCCATTAGGTCATGCGCATTTTCGATATTTTGTGCACCGAAAAAATCTTCAAAATGAACTAATAAAATTCCGGATACGCCAAGACCGATAACCAGTCCCCAGAACACGACGTAAGCGAAAAAAGCTATACGATTCGGTGCCGCATGGCCCGAACCAGTTAGACCCAGAAAAAGTCTCGGCAGGATAATCAGCAAGCTGCCGTAACCCACCCAGACGTGAATAGTGTCACCATCATCGAAAATAAATAGATTGATAACAATAAAAAAAACCATTAGCCAGTGAAGCAAGCGGATCTTAAGAGTCACTGTCATTATTGAATTTTTGACTTAACCTTTTCGCCGGTTACAGGGTTGAAATAAATTTCAACTTTTTTACCTTCTTTGTTTTTGCCATAGATTTCGTAGCAATTTCCTTTAGTAACTTTAAAAACTTTGATTTCATAGCCTTCTGTTTTGAGATTTTCCTGAAATTTGAGCTGATCTTGCCATTTTGTCGGATCTTCCTTTGTGCAATTAACTGCTGCAAAAGCACTCACTGATACGCTCATTGATAAAATAAGAATTAAATTTTTCATTTTTTCTCCAATCAAAGGAAGATTAACACAAATAGGCTTCAATTACACGTGGATCGTGAAGTAATTCAGAGCCGCGTCCCTCAAGAGTGATGCAACCGGTCTCGAGCACGTAGGCTTTTTCAGATACCTCGAGGGCCAAATTTGCATTTTGTTCGACGATCAATAAACCGAGGCCGACATTTTTAAGATCGATGAATTTCTGAAAAATCTGTTCGATGATTATTGGAGCTAAACCCAATGAAGGCTCGTCAAGCAGAAGAAAATCGGGCTCTGACATCAACGCGCGCGCAATGGCCAGCATTTGCTGTTCGCCGCCGGAAAGTGTGCCACCCAACTGGTTTTTTCTTTCTGACAATCGCTGAAACATTGAAAATTGTTGGTCAATAAGAGTTAACACTCTACTTTTAGATTTTTCTAAATACGCACCCAGCATTAAATTTTCGGTTACAGTTAAATTCGGAAAAATACCGCGGCCTTCCGGGCACAGCGCGATTTTATTTTTTAAACGATCCGGAGCATTCAGTTGAGAAATATCGATGGAGTTAAGTAGAACCTCACCCTGATGCGGTAACAATCCACAAAGAGCCTTCAAGGTAGTTGTTTTTCCGGCACCGTTCGAACCTATGAGGGAGGTGATTTCGCCGGCTTCAAATGTAAATGAAATTCCTTTGACGGCCTTAATCAGCCCATAACTGACATGTAAATTTTTGACTTCAACACTGTTTGCCATTACTTGCGCTTTCCTAGGTAAGCTTCGATCACTTCAGGCGAACTTTTAATATCAGCCGGAATGCCATCTGCAATTTTTTTTCCACGATTCAGCACAACTATACGGTCACAGATATTCATCACCAGTTTCATATCGTGTTCAATAAGTAAGATGGTCAGGTTAAACTGATCTTTGATGAAACGAATCAATTTGTTAAGTTCAGCAGTTTCTTGATGATTCATTCCGGCGGCAGGTTCATCGAGCATTAAGAGTTTGGGTTTGGTTCCAAGCGCTCTTACTATTTCTAATTTTCGCTGAGCCCCGTAGGGTAGCGCTGAGGCTTTTTCTTCGGAGAATTTGTCTAATTCGAAAATGCTAAGTAATTTTAGAGCTTCGGTTTTCAAATTCTGCTCAAGGACCTGGTGCGCACGGGTATTGAAAAGTGAATTGATCCAGTCTCTTGTGCTGCCGCTGTGATTGCGTTGCTGCAGGGCCATTAAAACATTTTCGAGCACCGTTAGATTTTTGAAAAGTCTGATGTTCTGAAAGGTGCGAGCCAGACCGAAGTGATTTATTTCTGCCGGATTGGCCGCCGTTATGTCTTGGTCTTCAAAACGAATGCTTCCGGAATCGGCGGCATAAAAACCCGAAATAATATTGAATACGGTGGTTTTTCCGGCACCATTTGGACCTATAAGTCCAAGCAGTTCAGATTTTTCAATTTTAAAATTAACAGAGTCAACGGCCTTGAGGCCTCCGAACTGAATAGAAAGATTCTGAACATCCAAAAGGGGGTTCATTTGATGAATCTCGCTTTAATTTGAGAGAGGCTGATTTCATTTCGACCGAAAAGCCCCTGTGGTCGCAAAATCATCATCACAATCAGCAGTATCGGATAAATAATCATCCGAAGATCAACCGAACCCGTTTGCACACTTCTGAGGGCCTCTGGCAAAAATGTTAATATCAAAGCCGCAACGATAGAGCCTCCCAGCGAGCCTAAACCACCGAGAACAGCAATTATCAGGATTTGCACCGAAATAATAAATCCAAAAGAGCCCGGGCTGATATAACCCAAATGATGAGAATAAAATCCGCCGCCAAGTCCTGCAAAAAAACTTGAAATTACAAAAGCGCGGCGTTTGGTTTTTGCCACATTAAGACCCATCACTTCGGCCGCGATGTCGTCTTCGTTAATAGCCCAGAGATTTCGTCCGAACCAAGAAACTTTTAAGCGATACATTGTTAAAAAAGTAACTGAGAGCAAAACCACTGCAAAGCCGTAAGTATAATAAAATTCCGGAAATTTAGTGATGGCGTTGTAGCCGCGTGGGCCGCCCACGTGATTCCAGTTTAAAAGTACGACGCGAACGATTTCAGCCATTCCCAGAGTGACGATGGCTAAGTAGTCGCCTTTGAGCCTAAACGAGGGAAGCGATATCAAAAAACCGGCTACGGCCGCAATCAGAGCCCCGCAAAGAACTCCCACCGGAATCATTGCCCAATTGTCGCCGAAAAACTCTTTGTTTAAAATGGCCGAAGTATAGGCGCCGATGGCCA
>JAYVIY010000374.1:0-2741 GCA_043769795.1 Pseudobdellovibrio sp.
CAAATCGAAATTCGCGGGGGATGCTCAGCGGCTATCTCTTTTAATGAGTCCACCAAGTCATTCGGTAAACTGATCGAAAGGTCGAATAGAAACTCTGAAGCCAAGCTTAAATTCTTTTTCGGCGAGAACTATCCTGAAATTTATAAAGACATGATCTTATGGGATCGACCAGTCAGAATAAAAAATGTGAAGCAATGGGTTTTAATAAAAAAAATTAAGCTGTCAGATTTTGACTGGAATTCTATAAACTGGATTTAACTTTTTTGAATAAGGTTCTATTCAGCATCGGGTGCACTTCATGCGTAGGACCCCAGTCTGATTCCGGATGAAAAGCCACAACCGTCAAAGATTCATCTTCCGACGAAAAATAATGTTCTTCGTTTTCTTCAAGATAAAAACAGTCCGATTTTTTTAGTCTCATTTTGGTGCCATTGACATGGCAGTAGCCGCTTCCTGCCGTGACCATTCCCAGCCTGAGGCTCGGGTGAAAATGTTTAGTTTGAACCGTGTTTGGTGGAAAAAAGAGAAGATTAAAGCAGCAGTCTCCCAAAAGCGTCGGATAAATCAACAAAGTCGAAGTGCATCCGTCAATATAGCGTTGCCTTCCATAGGCCTCAAGTGGTCCGCCAATTGAATTAAGGCCTTGAAATTCGAGACGTTTAAAGAGAGCCAAAGTTCCTGTTGTTTCGATTTTGAAACCACAGTTCAGGCCGAAATACATCCCTGCGCCGATTTTGGCCTCAAGACCAGAGTACCGAACCTTACATTCCCCGGATTCGACATAACCTATGTAATATGAATTATCCTGAGTGCTCTCGAAAATGTCTTTAACAATTACGTGCATTTGGCTTGGAAACTGAGTCTTAGAGGCATCGACAACGAGCTTATTAGCGGGAGCACGAATTGTTGCCATTTGGACTCCTCCATTAGCTAAAAAATGTATCATCTCTGATATTAGTTGACCAGTCTAGTCGAAATTTAAGGCAAGGTAATAGTACTTCATCATTTAATTAAACTGATACATACTTTATTTTCAATTTATTAAACAAGGAGACGCTCGTGGCATCCGCTTCAAATTCTATTCAGGTGCACCTACATTCAAAAGATATTAATTCTCTCAGCGGGCAGACGTTAGTGGTTTTTTCAAAAGCAAACTCAGATAAAACGAAGCCTGCAAAAATCACTCATGCAGATACAGCGAAAGCTCTTCAGACTTCTCTAGATGAAAAATTAATTACAGGGGCCTGCGGAGAAGCAATTGCCTTTCGCGAAGCCCGGTTTCTCGGTTTCAGAAACGTTATCAGCCTCGGAATCGGACCTGATTCTAAACTTTCTGCTGAACTGATTCGTCAGGCCGGTGCCGCGTTATTTAAAGAAATTAAGTCATTAAAAACGAGTGAAGTATTTGTAAATTTCGATGGATCAACTGCTAACAAGAAAGATCTTGCCGATTTCACTCAGGCTTTTGTTGAGGGTTTACATTTAGCATCTTACAACTTTGATGAGTTAAAGTCTAAAGATGATAAAAAAACTCAAATGATAGAAATTCATCTTGTTACCAAGGCCGGAAAAGAAAAAGCAATTCAATCTGCATTTCAGCAGGGAACTATCTTGGCACTATGCACGAACTTTGCAAAACGCCTTGGAGATATGCCCGGCAATTTGATGACTCCGACCATATTAGCTGAGTCTGCAATGGATGCAGCCAAAGGCACAGGCGTAAAAGTAACGGCTTGGGACCGAAAGAGAATTGAAAAAGAAAAAATGGGTGGACTACTCGGAGTTGCGCAGGGCTCAGCGCAAGAGCCCCGCTTTATCGTAATGGAATACAATGGCGCTGCTAAAACAAAGAAGCCCGTGGCTTTTGTGGGTAAGGGTTTAACTTTTGATACGGGCGGTATCAGTATTAAACCGAGCGCAAAAATGGAAGAAATGAAATATGACATGGGCGGAGGAGCGGCCGTCATTGCAACTATGATTGCAATTGCACAATTGAAATTAAAAATCAACGCGATGGCTTTCATCCCGGCAACTGAGAATATGCCCGGAAGCCGCGCCACAAAACCCGGTGACATTCATACCGCACGAAATGGTAAGACCTTCGAAATTAACAACACCGATGCTGAAGGTCGCTTAATTTTATCAGATGCACTTTGCTATGCTTCAGAACAACATCCTGAAGTTATTATTGATGCGGCCACGTTGACTGGCGCAATTGTTGTGGCCCTAGGAAATGTACACACTGGTTACTTTACTCGAAATGCAGCTCTAAAAGCTAAAATTGAAAAAGCAGCTGCAGGCTCGGGAGAATTGGTTTGGAATATGCCGTTGACTGACGCCCATGTTAAAGACATGAAGGGCACATTTGCTGATCTTTCTAATGTTTCAAGCGCTACCGGAGCGGGCTCTGCAACTGCGGCAGGTTTCTTAGAGCAATTCGTTGATTCAGACATACCATGGGCTCACTTTGACATTGCTGGAACGGCTTGGGCTTGTGGCAATCGCCTGAATTACTGCTCTCCAAAAGGAGCTACCGGAGTTATGGTCAGAACCTTTGTTGAATTAGCCAAGCAATTTGCTGGCAAATAGTTAGCCCGCTAATTGCAAATCAGCTTCATTGATATTCTATTGTCTTTTAAAAGCAAAGGAAGCCTCAATGGAGCCGTTCAAACAGTCGAAGTTTTTTACAGTGGCTGCGCTATTTTTGTCATTATCCTCTGGTGCACTAGCACAGTCTGTGG
>JAYVIY010000375.1:0-7435 GCA_043769795.1 Pseudobdellovibrio sp.
TATTTTATGACGTACAGAGTTTCAGAGCCATTTGAAACAAGACCGCCGAGTCTTAAAGATTTAGTAAATCAACATATTATGGGCGATGTTTGGGTTCGCGACACCCCACTTGGACCAGTAACGGATTCATATGTGCTTGCAAAAAAATTTGGATTAACTCACGGAAATATTTTACGATCCATTAATAAATGTAACAATGAGTTGGCAAGTGAGCCTAAATATAATCTTAAAAAAAATTTGATAGAGAGCCATCATCTCGCCGGTCCTCTAAGTAAACCACGCAAGGTTAGAAAAGTCGACATAACCGAATTTGGTTTGGTGTTACTATTATTGTATATAAATAGCCCCAAAGCACGTCAGATATCTGCAGAAATACTTTACCGGTTTTTTGTTCTTAATACTTATGTGAAGGGTTTGACTGATTTGCAGATCGGCGCAATAAGAGGATATTATCGTAAGCAATTTAAAAATTTGTAATTTCAGTTTAAAGTTATAAAGGATGAGTTGTTTTTTTAAATTATTCTTTAAGTTGCCATTGTAATTTTTTGGCTTGATCACTTACAACTTGTTTTTTGCTTTCAGTGATCCATGTGGGTTCTGTTTTAAAATTCACGATTTCGCTTTTTAAATCTTTGAATGTTATTTTTACTAATACTTTATCACAAACCCAAATTAAGAGTTCTTTCTCTGTTATATCTAAAGCTGAAATCCAAGGAAAATTTGAAAAATAACGGTAAGCTCTAGAAAGATCTTCAAGGTTTGGTAGGATATCTTTAATTTGAATCGTTGTTTTTATACCTTCATAATTATAAAAAACAACGACTCCGAGATCTGAACCAGCGTCACCAAGCCCTCCTACTGTAAATAGTCTGGCAGAGGTTGGGTCTGAAAAAACATAATTAATATTCATGTTGTCGGCCCATTTAATTTTTTCATTCTTCATGAGATTCTTTTTAATAAGAATGCTTTTTTCGTAAATTTTAGAATGAAGTTCCAATTTAGAATCTGGGCTTATAAAGGTCATTAATTCAGGACGGTGAGGACTCATAGTGACTCCTGTTGTGGCGTAATAATTTAAAATAAAAAAAACCAGAAAAGATAGACGTCTCATTGCTAAATGTTGAGTGATTGCAAAATGAAAGTCAATTCAATAGACACTAATCACGTCTCATCCATAAGACTCACCCCTGGCCCCGAACCCTGTAGCTGCAAAGTTTTTTATTTCACGGTCCACGGATGCATTCTATTTCAATAGTACGAAATTCGGAATTCTGAAAGTATATCGTGGTTTAGTCTAAAAGCTGACGCCACGGTACTTTTTCCCGTTAGCGGCGGTGAACTCCACGACTAGAATGAAATAAACCGAGTCGATACTCGAGGCGGAATCGCTCGGAACAATTTTGTGTTCTATTTTTATCAGGATACACTGCGCAACGAGACCATTTTTACGAAGCGATTGAAATTCAAAAATTTTAAGAAGAATTCTCATGGCCCCAGGAAAAGCGATGCCGCTGAAGACCAAAAGAAACATACTGTGATTTTAGATCGAGGTTTCAATATATAGCCAAAGGGAGACCCCGGAAGGTATGATTAAGATCAGAAATTCGTTACCTAGCATAAGTTAATGCTGCCACAGTCGTAGCAAAAGCACTAGTTTCCCTCTCGTCAGCTTTTACTTGAATGTTTCGGCGATACTCGACAAAAGACTTAAATAAAAATTCTTAAAATCAACATAAACTCAAGCAACAAAGTTGAAATCGCGAGGCTCATTTTTTTGAGCCCGACGCCGATAAGTATACATGCAACCACTCTTTCTTTCGTTTTTGCTAGTTAGTTTTTGTTCAAATATCTCGTTTGCGTTGGTTAATGATACGTGGTCGTTAGGACTTAGTTATTTTTCACAAAATTTTTGGTCTGAAACAGCACAAAAACGTGATGGGTCTGCAGGTTTTTTAGGGACGGCAAATTATGCTCTTGATTTGGGTTATGAGACTAGTCTTGCGAATGCTTGGTATTGGTCGGGGCGACTACTTTATACACCATTACCCAGGGTGGCAGACGGAAACACCGCTGATATTACATTAACTCAACTTAAATTTTTAGGCGGACAAAATCTCGATAGTCTTGGCCGCGGAGGGCTCGTCGATTATTTTTTTGGTCTTGGTATTATAAATGAAGATTCGAAGGGTAAGGGTGGCATTGTTCAAATGAATAACGGCACGGGCACTTCGAGCTTTGCTGTTCCGGGTAGCTCTAGCTCAAATATTAATGGAACACAGTCTGTGGGGCTGGGCTACTCTTTTGGTGCCACCCGGGTATTGGGTGAAATTGTATTTGAAAACTTGTTAAATGAAAGCAAACGTACGCAGAGTTTGGTCATTGGTTTTTTGTACTCATTCCAAAAACCATCCAAAGGCTCACGTAAATGAAACAAATTATTATAATTTTATTATTTTATGCAACAATGGGCAATTGTTTTACCTTAAATAGTTCAACTGATCCGAACTTAAAAGGGTGGTCGAATTCAAATGTTAAAATTTATTTAAATCCGGTTAATTGTCCGTCGAATATAGATGTAGCGGCAATTATCAAAGATGCAGTAGAAGTATGGAATAAAGTTCCGAACAGTGCAATTCAAGTAAGTTATGGCGGTGAAACCAGTTTGTCATTGATGTCAGATCCGACGGTGGCTTACTGTGAAACGAATTTTCAGGCGCTTCTAGGGGCCAATCAAGACTATGTGCCCGGTGGAGCTGCAGTTAATGGAAGTTCTGGACGAATCACGCAGGGAATACTTTATTTGAACGCATCCACTGGGTTGGCCAATATCGGAAATTTCAACCGCACGAAATTAAAAATTATATTGGCTCACGAAATTGGTCATCTTTTAGGGTTGGGACATTCAAGCAATGAGTCAGCGCTAATGTACTATGATGCCAGCTCCAAGCAAGAATTCAGACTATCTCAGGATGATATAGATGGCGTGACTTATTTATATCCTGACAGCAATTTAGAAATGAAAGATTTGGCGGGCTGCGCACTTATACAGCGATCAACGCCTTCAAACAACAAGGTTCATTTGGTACTTATCGGAATTATGCTGTTACCCTTGCTGCTTGCGCTCTTTTTGAAAAATCAGAAAAAACTAAAATGCCTCGAATTCTAATACCAAGAGCATTGTGGTTAATTGCATTACTTTGCTGGTTCTTTAGCAACTTCAGTTAGCGCCTTTTGAAAACGAAGTTCAAAGCACGTTTTTGGAGAGTTGGTAGCAATACTAATTGTGGCCTTGTGTCTATCCAAAATACCTTTGGTGATCGAAAGACCCAGGCCAGTGCCTTCACCAACTGATTTTGTCGTAAAGAAGGGATCAAAAATTTTATCCAGAATGAGCTTTGGGATGCCGTTGCCGGAATCTGTTATCCGTAACAGAATTGAATTCGATTCTTCGGTGACGGAAATTTTTATCCATCGCTCACTGAAGGTTTTGATTGCATCCACCGAATTTGAAATTAGATTAATAATAACCTGTTCGATTTCTAATTCGTTACATAAAATTTGATCAGTTGAAATCATTTCGAAATCAATTACGACTCGATGTTTTAACGTAATCAATTGGGTTAACACCATGGCCTCTGAAACAATTTCAGACAATGACTTGTTTTTCAATTGGACTTCGGCAGCGCTGTGCGAATATTTTTTCAAACCAGCTATAATTTTACTGATTCTTTCAGAGGCCTTACCTATTGAATCAACTCTCGACTGCCATTTCTCGGGGTCGTTTGCAAACTTATGCAGTTGATTGGCCGCACCCAGAATTATCGTCAATGGATTATTAATTTCATGAGCAATGCCTGCGGCCATCTCGCCAAGCGACGATATTTTTGAAACATGCGAGACTTGTTGTTCGGCCTGCTTAAGGCGGGTGATGTCGGTGACTAAAGCGAAAAAACCTATGACTTCATTATTAACGAAATGCGGGGAGTACTGCGCCCAAGTAACATGATTTTCGCCATTTACTTTTGTTAATTGGCGTTCAAATTCTTGTTTTTCTCCACGTAACACGGCCCTTACATAGGGTTCATTTTTTTTAAATAATGTTTCTCCTAATAAGTCCTGCAGGCGAATGCCGACCATCTGCTCTTTAGTGTGATTGAACCATTCGAGGTACTGCGTATTTGAAAATTTACAGATTAGATCTTTTGACCAATAAGCCAACAATCCAGGAACATTATTAGCCAGTGAATCGAAGAAGTGTGCACTTTCTTGCGTGCGCATTTCGTGTTCTTTTTGCTCTGTTATGTCGCGAGTCACACTCAGTAACCGGACTGCCTGATTACCTTGCCCCGCGAAAGGGACGGCGTGAGTTTCTACCCAGCGATGTGTGCCGCGAAGCCCCACGATTTCAAAAATTAACTTACCCTTTTGGCCCGCGATGACCTGCTGGTGTAACTCGCCGAAGGCTTGATGGTACTTGGGTAAGACAAAATTTTTCAGCGAATGCCGCTGCACTTCTTCGAGACTGTCGACCTCGAGCATCGCCAAACCAACAGAATTCATTTCTAATAATTCGCCGGTGTGTGCAACCACTTTTACGCATTCGGGTTCGGCTTCGATAATGGCTCTTAGGTTCTCTTTGCTCGCTTTGAGTAGATCCTTTGCGAATTTACTTTCAATGACGATCTCTAAATTTTTAACAACCGCCTCGAGCATTGAGATTTCATTACTTCCGAAGAAATTTATATAATCGGTATAAATAGTTAATACGGCTTGGTTTTTACCATGGATCTTTATTGGTATTGCGCAGGCTGATTTCCAAGTGGTCTTTTTTAGCTTTTCAACCCAAACGCTAAGGAGTGGGTCTGTAATTGCATTTTGAGTAATAACGGACTCGCCGGACCTAATCGCAATTCCTATTGGCCCTTGACCCTCCGGTCGATTATCTGCATAGACTTCAATAGTATTAACATAATTGAATTGATCACCATAGACGGCAAGGGGTTCTACCTTAAGTGTTAAATCATTAACCCAGCCGATCCAGCTCATTTGCACTAGACTGAATTCTACTAAGTTGCTACTGACAGACGCGAGCAATTCGTTAACGGTTAAATCTTTAACCAGGCTTGCATTGATGCGATTGATACACTTGAGAAGTTGATTGGTGCGAAGCAATTGTTGTTTTTCAAACTCTTGAGTTAATTTTTTTTTAGTAATATTGGTTACAAAGAGAGCGATCAATTCTTTTTCAGCAATCGAGAGCGCTGAAAATTTGGCTTCAGCCCAAATGTTATCTTCGGTTCCGGCTAAGAGCCGGCACTCAGTAACTGTTGTTTTTTTTGAAGAAATAGCTTCGGAAAAAACCAATTTTGCCGCGACTTTGTCAGCGGGGGCAATCCAATCAAACCAATTAGAACCGAGAACCTCTATGTTGGGTTGTATGTTATAATGGTTCACGTAGACGACGCGCCCATTTTTATCAAGCACTAAAAAATGATCTGCAGCGGCCTCTAATAATTTGAGGATTTGATCATCTTTAAGAGCGGTTAGTAAACCTTCAGTATTCATAGCTAAATAGGTTAAAAAAAAGATTTATCATGATTGCCAAAAGCTTAGCATGGTTCTGTAATGCTGCAAAAGATTAGTTAAGTAACTGACAACGAGGATCGGGCAGCAGGTCTAGTCCAATTCACACTGGTCCTGAAGCATCGAATCGAGGATCTTCTTTATGTATTTTATATCATAGGGTTTAGCAAGAATTTCAACGAATGGATAATCTGCGTTTACAGAAATTTCCCCAGTTATAAGATATTTTGGAATTGAATTTGCCATCTCCTTAGCAACGATCTCGCCACTAGTGGCAACAAGGCGATAGTCGAGAAAGATAACATCCGGTGGGTTTTTAACAGCAAAATCAATGGCTTTTTGTGGATCGGTAAAAGTTGAAATTTGAATATTTTCATTAGCAAATTCGTCAGCAAAAATTTCACAGAGTTCAATTTCATCATCTAAATAGAGAACCCTAACTGACATCGGATGCCTTTCAAACCGGTAAGTTCGGCTTTCCTAATCTTATATGAGACAAGTTTCAAAAAAAAGAAATTCAAGTTCTGTTTAGAGAATCGTCTAGGCTAGTTTTATTTAAAGCGGCTCTACGTTTTCGTGCCATGGCTACATTCAAGGGATAGGCTCAGCAACTTAACAGTTCTCGCGATGGAAGATAGTCTGGGAAAATCGCTTTTAAAGCCTACTTTGAATCTTTCTGGTTTTCAAGCCATCCGCCGGTGAAGCCCGCTCTTTTCAGGCCGCGTTTGATGTACGGATTTTTTCGCATAGTTTTCCAGATCAATTCGCTCTGATGGTTCTCGACCATTGCTAAAATTGCACCTTGATCAATTCCGATGTAATCGTTGGCGACCCAGCCGACATTCGGAACCACTTTTCCGACTTTCGAAAGCATATCAAATTTAAAACTCGGATTGTAGGAATCCAAAAAACCATAATTAGTATAAATATGCTTGCCGAAATTATTGTAAGTCGATTGAATGGCCGGAAGTATGATTTCAGGAGCAAATGGCAAAGAGCCTATCAAGGCCGTTGGCGCAAGAGTTCCGTCATCAAAGCTGTATTGGCCAACGCCGCGTGCACTGTACCCCATAAACTTGCGCGTCTTGCCATTAACGTCGAGAACGAATTTTCCCGGGCCATCGCAGGCTGTTAGCCCCCAGAGATTTTCGCCGTAGCCGTCCCACTTTTCAGGGTTTAAAATAGCATACTGACGTTGCGCATAGGCCGCTTTTTTTGAATTAAGAAAATAATCTGAATTTCTTTCCTTCATGTAGTCGTCTTGGATGTCTCTGAAATCAATCCAGATATGGCTGTACTGGTGACCAAACATCGGCGCAAAGGTCAGATGTTCATTGCCGTTATCACCTGCCCAGTGATAGTTGGCCGTCCAGGCCTTCCAGGAATTTTCACCGATAGCGTACGTCGGTGAACCGAGCGCTAAAATATAGACGAGCATCGCTTCATTATAGCCGGTCCAATCATGCTCTAAGAACCCCTTGTCCGGAAACCAGCCGTGACTGATCAGTGGCGTGTGATTCTGCGCCCATTGCCAATCGACGCGCTTATAAAGTTTGTCTGCCAGGGTTCTGATTTCGAATTCGTTTTTATCCGGCCCATCAAAATAACTTTGTGAAAACAACACACCGGCCATCAGCAACGCGGTATCAACCGTGGAAAGTTCGATTTCCCAGTCTTGCGATCTAGAGCCGTCTGTCATTTTCAAAAAATGGTAGTAAAAACCGCGGTAGCCCGCAGCGCCCTTTTTTTCGGGTCCCAATGGCAAACTCCAGAAAAAACGCAAAGTATTGAGCGTTCGATCTACCGCCTGCTTTCTGGTGATATAAGCGTTTTCAACCCCGATCGGATACGA
>JAYVIY010000376.1:0-2727 GCA_043769795.1 Pseudobdellovibrio sp.
ATTTCGTGAATATTTTCAGTGAGTAAAATGCGCATTGCACTAATAGTAACAACGGAATTCAGATTACGACAAGATATAAGTCATGATCGGAAGTGAAACTTGAACCCCGCCATACAACAACTTAATTTATTGATTTTAGAAGACGACCCGGGCCTTTCTGCATCGCTTAAGATACTGGCTTCAGATAGTTTTAAAGTTTACGTTGCACAGAGACCGAGCCTTATTCCTGATCACGTTTTTTTTCATGCAGCTTTAGTCGATCTGCATCTTGAGGCTGTGCCACCCGAAGCGGCAGACGGACTTCTCGCTATTTCTAAATTAATAAAAAAGAATCCACAACTGGAAATAGTCGCTATCTCCGGCAATTTGGATCGGCAATTGATGGAAAAATCTATTCAATCCGGTGCCCAGAGATTTTTAGCAAAACCCCTTTCAGCAGATGAAGTGACTTCTGTTCTAGAGAAAATCAGTGCCTACTGGAATCTCCGCTCGGTTATTTCCCCCAGTAAAAAAATCCGGATGATCGGCCAATCTCCGGCTACAGAAAACCTGCGAAAAAAAATAGCCGAGCTTAAATCAGAAAGATCACCGGTGCTTATTGAAGGCGAAACCGGAGTAGGTAAAGACGTTGTTGCCCAATTGTTGAATCAGCAAGAAGGAATTCGGCCCTTCATCACCGTCAACTGTTCTGCATTAACAGAAACACTTTTTGAAAGCGAATTTTTCGGACACATCAAAGGCTCTTTCACCGGAGCCGAATCCACCAAAATCGGATTTGCCGAGGCCGCACACGGCGGAGATCTGTTTTTGGATGAAATCGAAGCTCTTCCGCTCTCACAGCAAGCCAAACTTTTGAGATTTCTCGAGTCCGGCGAAATCAGAAAAGTCGGTGCGAAAGAGTCTCAACAGGTACAAGTCCGGGTCATCGCCGCCAGTAACATTCCCCTGAAACAACTCATTACTGAAAAAAAATTCAGAGAAGATCTTTTTTTCAGATTGAGTGCGCACCGAATTGAAATTTCTCCGCTTCGCGATAGAAAAGACGATATTTCGGGCATTGCCGAGGCCTTTCTTGAAATCGAAAGACCGCGGCGAAATAAAACTTTCGACGAATCGGCGCTTCATGAATTACTTCGCTACACCTGGCCCGGAAATATCCGTGAACTAAAAAGAGTCTGTGAACAACTCATACTGGTCTCTCCACTACCAATGATCAGAGCTACAGACGTACAGAAAATATTAAGCGTCGGTGTATCCTCATCAGAATCAAAGATAGAAATCAATCTTGATCAGTCCTTAGAAGAACTTTTAAAGATTCAAGAGCGCAGGATAATAGAATTTTGTCTGAATCAGACAAAAGATATTGATAAATCCTGCGATATTCTTAAAATATCTAAGTCGAGCCTTTATAAAAAAATAAAAGATTTGGGAATCACCTATGAATAGCTTCAGCCAATTATTTTCTGCTCCCGCCGCGTGGGAAAGCCCCGTCTACCGGCAAACTGTCTTTATTGTCTTACTGGTTATTTTCGTCGGTGCAGCGATCAATTTCGTTTTTAAGAAAAAGAGCCACTATTTCATGATCGCCTGGGCTTCGATTAAGAGTTGGTTGTTCTTGGCCCCGATTATGTTCGGACTTATGGGTCTTTCAGCCCCATTGCCAATTGTCTTTTTAACTTTGCTGGCAATTTACGGAGCTAAAACCTATTTTCAAATTCTCGGAATGTTTCATCAAACCTATTTTGTCTGGATCTGCTACTCAGGCATTTTAGGGCTCGGAATTTTCAGTCAAATGAATAATCTCGCCGTCTATAACGAAATGCCTATGGCTGTTCTTGGTTTATCTTGCTTGGTTCCACTGGTGCAGCGAAATTATAAAAACATGATTCAATATATTTCTCTGACCTTGCTCGGTTTTATTTTTCTGGGTTGGTCGTTCATGCATTTGGGCCTCATAATGAATTTTGACAACGGAATTTATCAGGTTATGTACCTCATTATTCTTACTGAGTTTTGCGATAATACAAACCTTGCGATCAGCCGGTATTTTAAAGGTCCGAAAATTATCAGTGAAATCAATTCAAAAAGAACCTGGATCAGTACCGGAATTTCTATTTTGATCACTGTCGCTCTGGCTTATGGAATGCGGCACTTGCTTCCTGATCGCAGCGAAAAGTACTGGTTGGCTTCGGGTCTGATCGCTTCTTTCGGCGGAGTCATCGGCGACATGGTCATGACTGTGTTACGTCGTGATGCCGGAGTAAAAATTGTCAGCGGTTTCATTTTAGGTCGCGGCGATTTTTTGCAGCGCATGGACCGCCTGATTTTCGTGGCACCCATTTATTACTTTGTCATGCTCGGATTAAACAATGCGTGAATGGACCTACGAAAATGAACAATGGACTAAACTACCGGCCCATGTCCGGCATTTGCCTTTGTTCACGCAACATTACGATTTAACCAGTCGGATTGTTCGGTTTATTTGGTCGTTGATTCTAAAAAATTGGTTTTACACTTTTTACATTCGCCTTGAGGTTAAGGGAGGTAGCTTCGCCGACCTCTATTCCAAACATAAAAAATTAATTATAATTTCAAACCACGCATCCCACCTCGACGCCACTTCAATTGCGGCATCTATACCCCGCTCACGCTGGCTCGATCTTTATATGGCTGCAGCCAAAGATTATTTTTTTTCAAATGCACTGTTTACATTCTTTTCGCAACATT
>JAYVIY010000377.1:0-7390 GCA_043769795.1 Pseudobdellovibrio sp.
TCATATTCGGTCTCGCGAACCTCCATCAACTTTTCGGCGAATGAGGAAAGCTGCAGAGTTTCGAGTTTCTCTTTTTTTGAGTAGTTCAAAATTGTCGAAATGATCACAGCGATCATGACAAAAAATACAAAAATAGAAACCGCAAAGTTTCGTCGTCTTTTTAAGGATTTTAGGACGCTGGTAATGCTCATGAGTCTCCAATGACTTCATGAACTTATCGACAGAATGGTCTCTTTGGATTACGAGACTAAGATCTAATTACAGCCAGCAACTTTTAACCTCTCGACTTAAGGCTGTTTCTTTGGCCAACTCGTACCCTGCATCAAGATGCCTGAAAACTCCCATTGCAGGGTCTGTGGTTAACACCCGTTTAAGACGACGAGCAGCAGCTTCGGTTCCATCGGCTACGATAACTTGTCCGGAGTGTTGAGAATATCCCATACCGACTCCCCCTCCATGGTGTAAAGACACCCATGTTGCGCCTGACGCCACCAATGACATTGCACTGAGCATCGGCCAATCACTAACCGCATCTGAACCATCGAGCATGGCTTCAGTTTCACGATTCGGGCTGGCTACAGATCCGCAATCAAGGTGATCGCGCCCGATAACTATCGGAGCTTTCACTTTTCCATCTTTAACAAGTTGATTGAGCAAAAGACCTGCCTGTTCGCGCTCTCCGTATTCGAGCCAGCAAATCCGCGCCGGCAGTCCTTGAAACTGAATTCGCGTCTGTGCCATATCCAACCAACGCAACAATTCTTTTTTATGCGGAAATAGTTTTTTCATGGCCTCGTCGGTCACTCTGATGTCTTCAGGATCGCCAGATAGTGCTACCCACCTGAAAGGACCACTGCCTTTACAAAACAATGGACGAATATAAGCCGGTACAAAACCGGGATAATCGAAAGCATTTTTTACGCCGTGCTCAAGGGCCATGGCTCTTAAATTATTTCCATAATCAAACGTAATTGAACCGCGCTTCTGTAACTCGAGCATTCCCTCTACATGCTTAGCCATCGATGCATAGACCTCTGATAGATACCTCTTCTGGTCTTGCTTTCTAAATTCTGCAGCAGATTGCACCGTATGACCTGCCGGAATATATCCGACCAACGGATCGTGAGCCGAAGTCTGATCAGTCAGAACGTCAGGCACAAAATTACGTTTTATCATCTCGTGTATAATCGTCGACATGTTTCCAAGCAACGCCACTGATTTAGCTTCTTTGGCCGCAGCATATTCTTTAACTCGCGAAATGGCCTCATCAAGATCTGTCACCGCTTCGTCGACATACTTTGTTTTCAGTCTTTTTTCGATACTGACCGGATCGATATCAATTGCCAACACCGTTGCACCTGCAAAAACGCCGGCCAATGGCTGTGCTCCGCCCATGCCGCCCAGACCTGCCGTAACAATTATTTTACCTTTTAAATCACCGCCGAAATGGCGGCGCCCGATTTCGGCAAATGTTTCATAGGTTCCCTGAACAATTCCTTGGGTACCAATGTAAATCCAAGAACCGGCCGTCATTTGTCCGTACATCATCAAACCTTTTTTATCCAACTCATGAAAGACATCCCAAGTGGCCCACTTCGGAACTAAATTTGAATTGGCAATCAAAACTCGCGGTGCATCCTCGTGAGTTTGCAGAACCCCGATAGGTTTACCGGATTGAATCAATAAAGTTTCATCATTTTCAAGGTTTCTCAGAGAATCTAAAATTTTATCAAAACATTCCCAATTTCGAGCGGCTTTTCCAATGCCTCCGTAAACGACGAGTTCAGCTGGGTTTTCAGCAACTTCAGGATCAAGATTATTTTGAATCATACGATAGGCCGCTTCCTGCAACCAGCCCTTGCAATTCAACTTCGTTCCTGTCGGCGCCTTTACAACTCTTGCCTGAGATTCCTTCATAATAGTCCTCGATTTTAAAGATAGAAAAGATATAGCAAGAACAATATTTTAAAGCTAGAATTGACTCATTATGAAAAGACTTTGCGTATTTTGCGGTTCTGCCAAAGGTAACTCCGAACGCTATATTAAACAAGCCAGACAAGTGGGCGAATTGTTGGCTAAAAATAACATCGGACTGGTATTTGGCGGAGGAAAAGTCGGTATCATGGGCGCCATAGCAGACTCAGTTATGGCCGGAAACGGACACGTTATAGGAGTCATACCCGAAAGTTTAGTCAGTGCCGAAGTTGCTCATCACGAAATCTCGAAACTGCATATTGTTTCCGATATGCACGCCAGAAAAAAAATGATGTACGAATTATCAAATGCTTTTCTGGTTTTGCCCGGCGGAATGGGAACCCTCGATGAAATGTTTGAAATTTTAACCTGGTCACAATTAGGCCTTCATAAAAAGGCCATCTATATTTTAAATGAATTCGGTTTTTATGATTCATTATTACAGTATGTACGTCATTCAAACGCCGAAGGCTTTATTCGCGACGAACACCTTCAACTCATTACAGAAATTAAAAGTGTCGCAGATATTTCATCGATAAATTATTCAGTTCATTAACATTTTTAGAATCCGGTCAGACGAGTGCCCATCACCGAACGGATTTAATGGGATATTGCAACTCCAGTGCTTTTCCCGATCTATGAGCTCGTAGGACTCGTTCACTATATTGTTAAAATCAGTTCCTACCAGTTTTGAAAAACCGGCTGAAACACCTTCAGGGCGCTCGGTACTTTTACGCAAAACTAAAATCTTCTTGCCGAAAGTGGGCGCTTCTTCCTGCAGGCCTCCCGAATCGGTCATTAAAAAGTCGCATTTCTTCATAACGTAAACAAGCGCAGGATAGTCCAGCGGATCGACCAGAAAAATATTTCCGGAACCACGCTTCGAGTTAACATTCTCATCTTTATCTGCCCAGAAAACCTTTTTGCCTAATTCCGAACTGAAAACTTCATTGACTGTTTTACGCACACTGGGGTTCGGATGCACCGGAAACAGAACATTAATCTGCCGCGAGTTAACTATTTCAAGAAACGCTTCCAAGATTTCTCGCTGAGCCGATCCGAAATTTTCGCGACGATGCAAAGTTGCAAGTATAAACTTATCTCCACCTAAAAATGAAAACTGCTCGTTGAAAAGATTTCGGTAGAAGTCAGAACCTTCATTTTTCTGACAAACAATTTTCAGAGCATCAATACCTGTATTTCCGGTAACGACAATCAGCGACTTTCTGTCGACCAACTCTCGTTTTAGATTGGCGGCGGCATCCGTTGTCGGGCACAGATGCAATTTTGCCACCAGCGAAATGGCCCGACGATTCATTTCTTCAGGAAACGGAGAATTGATGTCATAGGTACGCAGCCCAGCCTCGACATGGGCCACAGCGACCTTGTGATAGAAAGCAGTCATGGCTGCTGCATGCGCCGAAGTGGTATCACCCTGGACAACCACCCAATTTGGTTGATACTTTTCAATGACGGCATTCATTGCCGTCATTGTTTCTGAATGCACATTAACTAAATTTTGATCGGCTTTCATCAGTCTGAAATCAACATCGGGCCGCAAATCAAAAAACTTGTAAAGATTTTCAAGCATTTCGCGATGCTGACCGGTCGAGCAGACAACCGAATTAATATTGGGGTCTTTTTTTGCTGCCACTATCAGCGGAAGCATTTTTATATACTCGGGGCGGGTTCCGAAAACGAAGACGATTGTTTTTTTTTCCATGGTTTTATTTCCTGTCTGTTAGTGAGAAATCTCTCTTGTTGAAATTGAAGTCGGTGGGTTCTGATTGCGCAAATATTTCCATAGTTTTCTAGTCAATCCAAAGTTGTAAAGCCGCCTGCATTTGTAACCAATCGCCGAAAAGATCACGGCTTTGATACAGGACTGAGTGAAGTTCAATAACAAATGCAAAACTGTCTTTGAAATTATTGACTGAGTAATACCGATAGCCCGGTCCGATACTGAAGTTATATCCACTGACCCCGAAGTTGCTATCATCATTTATTTTAGCTTTAATCTCGGAAAAACCGAAAACCACATTCGAATCAATGGCCGACCTGTTCAGATAGTGCGATTTCAGAGCCTGCACCTTGACAAAAGTGTCGTTATTTTTAGTAGAAACTCTAGGAATATAAAATGACTCGACATAATTATTCAGTTCAAAGTACTTGAATTCGAGGTACTGGTTGTAAATCAACCCGTAACTGTCCTGCGTGTAAGGCTTATCCGCCATTTTATTATCAATAGATTCGAGCAAAAATCTGAACTTAAAAAACGTATTAAACCGATAGTCGAAACCAAGTCCGATAGCGGTCCGGCGATCGCTGGTAAAGGCCCTGTTATTCGGCGGCACGCCCTTATTCAAATAGTAGTAATTTGTCACTACGTAACGAAGCAAAGGTAGAAATTTATAAGAATCATGTCGGGAGTAAAGAGTGGTGATCAAGTCATTTTGATAGCCTTCAAACGGCATAAGATTCGATTGGGCCGCATAGAAATCGGCGCTTACTTTTATTTTTTCTTCGATCGGAATTGGACCTACAAGTGCCGGAATTACAGGGGGCTGGGCTGCGCCCTTCGCACTCAGAAAAAATAGTGCGACAGTAAAAAGAATCCGATTTGAATTATTAAATATTCTTCTCAACACTTTATTTTTCAGCTTTCAATTTCAATTTTCGGATTAGCTTTTTTTATCGTTGAGGCACTATCGATATCCGAATTAGTTAACGGAACCGGTGGCTGAACCGACGGATTAGCGACATCTGCAGTGCTAACACTTTTATTGCAGGCCGCCAGAGATAGTATGACTAAAATGGTTAAAATCGATGACAGAAATTGATGTCTAAAATTTGAATTTTCCATTTGGGAAAACAAGTGCAAATCAACGACCAGAAACTTTTTCTATTATATTAAGCTTTGTTGTGCCTGAAAAAAAGATTGGGTAAAATAAGAACTCTGGGCGTTCCTATTTCTCACGTCTCAAAATTTCAATCTTAGGTACTAAAGTTCTAGGTGGCCGACTTTTGATTCGACTTGACTGAGCAAATTACGCTGTAAAATCATCGCTTTAATTTTTTCAACATCTTTAGAAAAAATTCTATCGACTTTTGCGTACGGAACTTCTTTTCTGATTTCATCATAAGCCACTTTGACGCCGGCCGATGGCTTTAATGGCAACAACAGATCCAGCGCCTGAGTGGCCGCAAGAAATTCCAATGCAAACACATATTGAGCGTTTTTAACAACCTGAGTAAATTTTCGGGCCGCGATTGTACCCATTGACACATGATCTTCCTTTTCTGCCGAGGTCGGCATCGAATCGACACTGGCCGGATGAGCGAGTACTTTATTTTCGCTGACCAGGCTGGCGCTGGCCACTTGCACGATCATATGTCCTGAATTCAAACCTCCATTAGAGGCTAAAAACGGCGGCAACTCACTCATTTGCGTTGAAATAAATTTTGAAATTCTTTCGTGGGAAATACTTGCAAGCGATGAAATACTAATGGCCGCAAAATCCATTGCATGGGCTACCGGCATCCCGTGAAAGTTTCCGCAGGACAGAATTTTTCCCTCATTGGCAAAAACCAGCGGGTTGTCAGTACTCGAATTGGCTTCAGTTTCAAGAATTTTGATCGCATAATTAATCGACATTTTTGCAGCCCCGTGTACAGCCGGCATGCAACGCAAAGAATAAGCGTCCTGAACTCGCGGATCATTAACAGCATGACTCTCTGAGATTTCACTTTTTTCGCCCAATACTTTCAATAAATTACGCGCTGTCGGTGCTTCGCCGGCATGAGGACGGGTTTGCGCGATAAGCGGATCAAAAGGCTTGCGTGAGCCTCTCAGTCCTTCGATGGACATGGCTCCGGAAATGTCGCTGATTTTTAACAAATCCCGTGCTTCAAAAAGTGCAAGTAATCCAACTGCAGTCATAACCTGACATCCGTTGATGAGTGAAAGGCCTTCTTTCGCCTTCAGGATTAACGGAGTTACGCCTTTAAGGTCGCCCCCCCAGACTTCACCTTCGCCGATAAGGGCCAAGGCCAAATGCGAAAGTGGAGCTAGGTCTCCGCTGGCTCCCACACTACCTTGCTGTGGAATGACCGGAATTAAATCCTTATTTAAAAATTCCAATATTTTTTCTATGACGTCGACCCGAACCCCGCTGTGGCCCCTGGCCAGTGCATTGGCGCGAAGAATCATCATCGCCTTAGACTGAGTCTTTGTGAACAGATCACCGAGACCCACAGAGTGTGAACGAATCAGGTTCTTCTGAAGTTCTTCAATTTCTGAATCTGATATTCGCACGGAAGAAAAGGCGCCGAAACCGGTATTTACACCATACATCACCTCGCCGTTTTTAATTCGAGACTCAATATAGTTACGCGATTTCTGCACCTTCTCATTTGCCGCTTCAGAGATTGAAAAAGTGCCCTCCGTGTGAGCCATTTCATAAAGCGAATCTACGGTGATTGAGTTGCCATCGATTATAAATTTTTTCATTTAATTTCTTTTTCCATTTTCTGAGTTGCGTAATGCCAGAATATTTTTTTGATAATTTTGAGATGTTTTTTCGCCTTTGAAAACGGCGCTTCCGGCCACCAGCACATCGGCACCTGCAGCTATACAAATCGGCGCGGTCACTGAAGTAACTCCGCCATCAACTTCAATCAGATAACTTCCGAGACCTAGAGAACGCCAATTTTTCAACGCGGAGATTTTTTCAACCTGGTCAGCCATGAAGCTCTGTCCGCCGAAACCGGGTTCGACAGTCATAACTAAAACCAGATCAACCAGTGGTAAGTACGGCTTAATTTTCTCTATAGAAGTTCCCGGCTTTACGGTCAGGCCGGCCTTACAGCCCAATGACCTGATTTTCTTTAATGAGGCTTCAAGGACTGCTGTCGATTCAAAATGCAAAGTGAGGTAATCGCTGCCCGCGGCAATAAATTCTTCGATGTAACGTTCGGGCTTTTCTATCATCAGATGCACGTCCAATGGTAACTTTGTATGAGGCTTAAATGACTTGACGATGGGCATTCCGAAGGTCAGGTTTGGAACAAAATTTCCGTCCATAACGTCGACATGAAGCCAATCGGCACCGGCTTCATCCAGTCTAATCATTTCATTTTTAATATCAGAAAAATCAGCAGATAATAAACTCGGAGAAACTAATACTTCAGACAAACAGATCTCCTTTTTTTAGAGAATGAGACTTTAGAAAATCGCCGGCTGTCATTTTTGATTTTGATTCAGGCTGTAATTCTAAAATCGACAAAATGCCTTCTATCGTTTGCACGAGTAATTTATTCTGTTCAGCGGCGACTAATACACCAGGCGTTCCAAGCGTCGATTGGGACGACACTTCTGTTTTTAGAATTTTCAGGCGCTTACCCTGAAACATGATGT
>JAYVIY010000378.1:0-7378 GCA_043769795.1 Pseudobdellovibrio sp.
CCTAAATCTTCAACAATAGCTTCAATGGTTAAATCCAGCATTTTAAAACCGGAGAAGTCCACCGTGGCTGAAACGAGCGACATTTTCTGCGTGAACTGATAATTATCGATGACTTTTTTCTTAACAAGCTTCATCCATAAATCGCGGGCATGCTTAAGGGCTTTCGCATTGGCTTCATAAGAAATGTCTTTCACTCGGACAGCAATGCCTTTATCGGCAGCTACATAAACGATACCCCCACCCATTGTGCCTGCACCAAGCACCCCCAAATGTTTAACAGGCTTGGCTTTTACGCCTGAACTGACTCCGGTTTGCTTTTTGACCATTTCAGTTAAGTAGAAGACGTGAATTAAATTTTTTGAAATATCGGTAACCGCACATTCGGCAAAATATTTTCGCTCTATGCTTAACGCTTCTTCGCGATTCGACATTCCGAAGGTTTCTGCAACCACATTAAGTGCTGCGATAGGCGCCGGATAATGCCCTTTTGTCATTTTAAGCACACCGGATCTGGCCTTTTTAAATACAACTTTTTTCAGAGGTCCTTCAAGCGCCACATTTAATAGCCCACGCGGTTTAAAAGTCTTTTTTCTTTTCTTCGCACCTTCTGAAATGATTTTTTGCATCTGGGTCTGAGAAAAACTTTCAAGTAAATTCGGATGAACCACGAAATCAACAAGACCGATTTTTAAAGCTTTTTTAGAATTTAATAATTTTCCAGCAAGAATCACATCCAGGGCGGCTTGCAGCCCGACCGTTCTCGGCAGTCTTACGCAACCGCCAAAACCGGGAAGTATGCCTAACTGAGTTTCAGGAAGACCGATCCGCGTCGAAGAATCATCGGTCGCAATTCGATAATCACAGGCCAAAATGAGTTCACATCCACCACCGGCACAAGCTCCGTTGATCAGCGCTAGCGTTGGTAAAGGCAAATCTTCGATCATATTGAATATCTGCTGCCCCGAGTTCACAGCATCGAGCACTTGCTCTTTTGTCGTTAATGCTTTTATTTCTTCTATGTCGGCCCCTGCAATAAAAATCTTAGGCTTAGCCGATTTGAAAACGAGCATCTTGTACGAGCCTGCTTCCGACCTGATTTTCTCTATATGACTTTTCAATTCGACCATCACCTGAGTCGAAAGTTTATTAACTTTTTCATTTGGTAAATCAAAAGTCAAAACCACTACATCGTCTGAACCAATTTTTTGTATTGAACGAATTATTGCTGACATTCTGTACTACCCTTCATTCTCAATTATAATAGAACCACCCTGCCCGCCACCGATACATAAAGTTGCCAGACCGAATTCTGTATTTCGCCGGCGCATTTCTTTCATTAAAGTCAGTACCAACCGACTGCCGGTCGCTCCTACCGGATGCCCTAAGGCAACAGCTCCGCCGTTCACGTTCAAAATTTCTGTTTTCAATTCTCCGATTTTTCCAGACAAACCAATTTTCTGGCCGAATTCATTCGAGTCAAAAGCCTTTTGATTAGCCATGACCTGGGCCGCAAACGCTTCATTGAGTTCAACTAAACCGATGTCTTTCATTGTCAGTCCTGCACGTCTCAGTGCCAGCGGCGTAGAATAAGCGGGGCCCATTCCCATTCGCTCCGGCTCTAGCCCCGCATAAGCATAACCTCTGATTCTCACCAGAGGTTTGTAACCCAGAGCTTCTGCTTTTTCCCGCGACATCATTAAGACCATGGCCGCACCATCTGTAATCGGACACGAGTTCCCCGCGGTGATAGTGCCCGTGGTTTTGTCAAAGAAAGGTTTTAGTTTTGCCAAAGCTTCTAGCGTCTGACTTTCTCGAGGCCCGATGTCTTCGATCAGGGTTTCTTTGTAGTCTGGAGGTAAATAAAACGGAGTAATTTCTTCAGCCAATTTGGATTTTGCCGCCACCGCTTTTTGGTGAGATTTCAGAGCATATTGATCTTGCTCAAGTCGGCCAATTCCGAATTCTTTTGCGATGACTTCGGCCGTCATTCCCATATTCATCCCGACAAATGGATCAGTTAAACCTTCGAGCAAAGCCACCACCGGCTTGTATTTTGTTCTCGACATCGGCGAAGTTGTCACCATTTCTTTAATTTGCGAAATATCCGCTTTAAGCCAGGCGAATAATGCCGCAATACGAGCGGCCGGAGTTTTTGCAGTAGCCAATCTCTCTATGATTTGCGTAATTGCGGTTGGAAATATCAAGGGCATTTGCGACATATTTTCAGTTCCACCGGCTACGACCATTTCCATGGTTCCCGACTTAATACGTTCAAAGCCGGAAGTTATACTTTCGAGTGCGGAAGCACAATTGCGATGCACTGTAACCGCTGATGTTTTAATCGGAAAACCTGCATTAAGTGCAACGACGCGGGCAATATTTACCGCATCGGCCGGCGAACCCGTGTTGCCGATAATTACTTCATCAACGAGGTTCACATCAAGATTAGTTCTCGCAATCAATTCTTTAAGAGCAACCTGCCCCAATAGCATTGCATGCACATTTTTGAGTTTTGTACCGGATTTTGCAAACGGTGTACGTACACCATCAACAATAACCACATCACGCGAATTTTTAGGCATAGAACTCATAGAAACTCCTCTGATATTTTAAGCTTTAGGCTAATCATTTAACCTCGAAATCCCCGCACATGCAATTGACGCTAGCTAGCAAGCTAGACTCAAAGTTATTTTTTTAAAATTGTGCTTTTTAAAACTCACACTTAGAATAAACACTCTACAAAATGAGGTTCGGTTTGGGAAACATAATTGATAAATCCATAGATAAAACAGCCAATGAAATTTCGCTCTTCGAGAAAGAGGCGCTTGATTTTCACCAAAAAGGCAGACCAGGCAAAATTGAAGTTATCTCAACAAAAGATTGCAACACCGAAAAGGCACTTTCACTGGCCTATTCGCCGGGAGTTGCTGCTCCATGCAAGGCTATTGCAAAAAATCCTGAAAAAGTTTTCGACTACACCAGCAAGGGAAATCTGGTCGCAGTCATTTCCGACGGAACCGCTGTTCTTGGTCTGGGTAATATCGGACCTTTGGCTGCAAAACCGGTCATGGAAGGCAAAGGCATATTGTTTAAAACATTTGCAGGAATTGATGTCTTCGATATTGAAATTAAATCCTCTTCATCAGCTGAGTTTATCGCCGCGGTCAGAACTTTAGAGCCTACCTTCGGCGGCATTAACCTTGAAGATATTAAGGCGCCTGAATGTTTTGAAATTGAAGAAACTCTTAAAAAAGAAATGAATATCCCCGTTTTTCACGATGATCAACACGGCACGGCCATTGTCAGTGGAGCCGCGTTATTAAACGCCTGTCAAATTATAGGTAAAAACCTAAAAGACATAAAACTGGTGATTAACGGCGCAGGCGCCGCCGCCATTTCTTGTGCTAAAATTTTCGTTAGTCTCGGTGTAAAAAAAGAAAATTTAATCATGTGCGATTCTTCAGGCGTCATTTATAAAGGCCGAACAAATGGCATGAATAAATACAAAGAAGAGTTTGCACTTGATACCGAAAAGAGAACATTAACCGAAGCCCTTAACGGTTCGGATGTTTTCGTCGGCCTTTCTGTTGCCGGAGCAGTCAATGGCGAAATGATCAAGATGATGAATAAAGACCCGTTGATTTTTGCAATGGCAAATCCCGATCCCGAAATCACTCCGGCCCAGGCTCGCGCGGCCCGACCTGACGCAATCATCGCGACCGGGCGTTCCGATTACCCAAACCAGGTCAATAACGTTTTAGGCTTTCCTTCGATATTCAGAGGAGCTCTAGATACTCGCGCGACTCAGATAAATGAAGAAATGAAATTAGCCGCCTGTCATGCCCTTGCAAAACTCGCAAGACAAGATGTTCCCGATAATGTGTCGGCGTCTTATGGTGGCCAGAAATTTAAATTCGGACGTGATTACTTGATTCCCAAACCCTTCGATACAAGGGTTTTAATGTGGGTGGCACCAGCAGTTGCCAAGGCTGCAATGGATTCAAAAGTGGCTGCTAAGCCCATTGTTGACTGGGAAGCCTACCGCGATCAACTTGAAGCCATTCAGGGTCCTCAAAAAGTTTTCATACGCTCGGCAGTGCACAGGGTTCATGAAAACGCAGAACGCTTGGGTCGCCTGCCCCGAATTGTTTTTCCTGAGGGCACCAGTTCGAAAATTCTAAAAACAATCAGAAACTGCATTGAAGAAAAAATTTGCATTCCCATTATTATCGGCTCCGCAGAGCGAATTCAGGAAAAAGCCAGAACTCACGATATCGACCTAACCGGTGTTGAAATTATTTATCCACTTCATCATCCGAAATTCATGGCCTATGCAGAAACTCTTTACAAGCGACGGCAGCGAAAAGGAATTAACATAAAAGAGGCTGAAAGACTGATGCACGATGGTAACTATTTCGCCTCAATGATGATTGATCAGGGCGATGCCGACGGCATGATCAATGGCGCTACAACAAATTATGCCGAAGCGGTGAAACCGGTTCTGCATACAATCGGCCTGGCAAAAGACTCAGTGCCCGCCGGACTCAATATCGTTCTGGCGGATAACAAGATTTTGTTCTTTGCCGATACCACTATCAATATGAATCCCACAGCCGAACAGTTAGCTCAAATCGCGGCCCAGACAGCTCAGGTCGCAGAGTACTTCGGGCAGAAACCGCGCATTGCCATGCTCAGCTATTCTAATTTTTCAGGCGCTGCAGGAACACCGGCAAAAATGAAAAAAGCGGCCGAACTGACGAAGTTATTACGTCCAGACATTCAGATTGATGGCGACATGCAGGCGGACACTGCGGTGAACTCCGAGATTCAAAAGCGCATCTTTCCGTTCTCAGGTATTCAGGGCGAAGCAAATATTCTGATTTTCCCTAATTTAGAAAGTGCTAATATTTCGTATAAGTTATTACAGCAATTGGGAAAAGTCGAAGTCCTCGGCCCTTTCTTGCTTGGAGTAAGAAGAGCTGCTAACGTTTTACAAAGAACCACAACCGTTGAAACTATTTTCAGTTCAGTTGTTTTGACCGCTCTTGAATCACAATTTATTGCCGACTGGAGAAATAAAAAACATTGAACCTAGCCAGAATTAACGAAAAAGATAAAGTGATCGTGGTCGGCGTCGGATTAAAATCTGAGCCCATTCTTGAAATCAAAGAAAATCTTTGTGAGCTTGAAGAATTGGTTACTGCTGCAGGCGGCGAAGTTATAGGTTCAACCGTTCAGGTTCTTCCGCAATGGAATCCGAGTACTCTTATCGGAAGCGGAAAAGTTATTGAAATTAAAGACATGGTTGCAGAAAGCCAAGCGCATCTGGTTATAATAGATCATCAGTTATCAGGAATTCAAACGCGAAACCTGCAGGATCAGATCGGTTGTAAAATTCTCGATCGATCACAACTTATTTTAGATATATTTGCGCAGCGAGCCCGCACCTATGAAGGAAAACTTCAGGTCGAACTTGCTTTACTGTTAGATCAGATGCCACGAATGATCGGCGTCTGGAATGATTCACTTTCGCGTCTGGGCGGCGGAATAGGCACTCGCGGCCCCGGTGAATCAGCGCTCGAGAATGATCGGCGACGGGCCAAAGAAAAAATTTCACTGATTAAGAAGAAGCTCGATGAAGTTTCTCAGCAACGGGCGCAGCATCGTCAGTCGAGAAAACGCAATGAAATACCCAGTTTTGCGCTGATCGGGTATACCAATTCAGGAAAAAGCTCTTTGCTGAACCGTTTAACCGGAGCGCAGGTTCTCGCCAAGAATATGGTTTTTGCAACACTCGATCCCACGACCAGAAAAGTATTTCTCGATGAAGGCCCGCCCGCCGTGGTCACCGACACAGTAGGATTTATAAGAAAATTACCGACGCAGTTAATTGAAGCTTTCAAAGCCACACTGGAAGAATCTGCTGAGGCCGACATTTTGCTTCATGTCGTGGATTTGTCTTCGCCCAATATGGATCGTCAGATCGAAGTTGTGGATGGCTTAATAAAAGAATTCAAGTGGGAAGATAAAAAAATTATTCATGTCTTTAATAAATCTGATGTGGCTCCGGTTGATCGACAATTCAGGGTAAAACATTTTCCTCGGGTTTTCGTGAGCGCACTTACCGGACAGGGCTTTGAACAGCTTAAAAAAATCATGGCGGATTCCATTAACGAAATGCAGACAAAAGTAGAACTCTATTTTGACCGAACAAATGAGTATCGACTCTATGATCTGGGCCGAGAAGCGAAGGTCATCCGTAAAGAGGCTGCCACAGAAGGTACAATTTGTGTGGCGATGATGACTCCCACATTATTAAATAAGTGGAAAGATTTCTTAGTCAAATAGCAGTCAAATAGGCAAAGTAGACCGTTTCATCCTGAGACGCTGTCGCCGAATTGATCAGCTGTCGCTTTTTTTTGAATGCCGTCTCGAAACGGTTTAACCACTTGAAGCTTGATTGAACTGAGTCGGCAGGCCTTTTGCTCTCCTCTATGTTGATGTATCTAAAACACGGTCGATTTTTGTTTAGTCTTTTTTGCTTTATCCAAATGTTGGTGTCGGCTCCGCTTTGCGCCCAGGAAGCTGACAGTAATTTGCCCTTTGTCTTTATTAATAGTCAGGTTATTCATCTCCGAGACACAAACCTCGGAAATCCCCAAATCATCGAAGCCGGTTCCCGAATCAGCATAGATAGTAAGTTCTTGCTCGCTCACTTGGGTTCTGAAACACCAAGCCAAGAGCAAGTCCAACGACTGCTCTTAAATCCGGGCGAAGTTTCAAAAGATCAAATCGTTACTCAGCGATTTGTAGACGCTTATAATAAAAAAGTTGTTAACGATTACTTCTTTCCAGTAAGTATCATAACGAAATCCGGAAAAATAAAATCCGGAAAAATGGCTGTTCATGCTTACAACCGAACCGGTATGCTCGAACTTAAACGCACTGACGGAACAGACGTCGCCCAGTTTCAAAGTAAAGAGACCACCGAAAAGATGAAATCACTGGTTGAACAGAACAGGGCTTCAACTGAGGCTCAGGCCGGTTGCGCCGATTGCGGCACGAAAACACCTGCCCAATCAAAGGCGCTTGCTGACATCGCGAGAAATATCGATGGCCAAAATAATTCAAGCAACCCGCTCTGGGCAAAATACAAGGATTTTGCGAGAGAATTTTCAGCGAGCCATAAAAATATCTCACGCTCCAAGTCCGGCCTCGTGAAAAGAGAATTTATCAAATCGTTAATTGAGAAATTCGGCGAAAAAGACAGTGGTCTGATGCTCGCGGCACTGACCGGTTTCGGAGAAGCGCCTTACAGAAGTTCTAATGCGACCCAAATCGCTGAAGTGGCGGCAGTACTGAAAGTTATCGAAAATCG
>JAYVIY010000379.1:0-17644 GCA_043769795.1 Pseudobdellovibrio sp.
AATTGTAATTTCATCTGAATTTCCGGAGTATTTTACGGCGTTAATTAAAAGATTACGAATAATCTGCCTGATCGCTTCTGAGTTCGCAAAAACGTTCGTAGCATCAAACGACATTTTGATTTTCTTATTATGCAATTTGAGTACGTTTTCAATCTCAATCATAACTTCTTCAGTGATTTCACTGGTAGATAGCATTGCCTTAGTCAGTAAGCCACCCATTTCGACCTTTGAAAGCTTGAGCAATTCATCCATTAGGTCTGAAAGCTGGTCGGTGCTCTGTAAAATAGGACTCAACAATTCAAGTTGATCTTGTGCTTGGATAGAGTGAAGGTTTTCTTTCAATAGTTCAGAATAGCCCTTAATGACCGTCAACGGCGTGCGCATTTCATGCGAGGCATTGGCCACAAAATCAATTCTGATTTTTTCAGTCTTTCTGATTTCTGACAAATCATAAAAAACTCCAAGACACCAGGATTCATTATCGATTCGCGAAGGAAGCGGGGTCACAAAAAGCTGAAAAAGATCAACTTCATTTTTTTGGATCTGAGAATTTTCAAATGTATTTTTGAAAGTTGCAATAATCTGAGGGTCACGAATAACGTCTTGAAGAAAGTAATTTGACTGCTCCTTCAGAGGCGCCCATTTGAAAAAATTCATGAAAGAGGCGTTGAATGAAATAATTCTCAAATTCTGGTCGACGGTTACGATTCCTTCTTTAAGCCCAGAAAATACCGTTTCGTAACCTTTTCGCTCTTCCTGCGAATGGCGCTTTAGCCTCAGATACTTTTTTCGCAATGAAAGCGCCGCGCGCTCGAGATCGGCAAAATCCTCATCGGCCTGAGAAAAAATATTTCCGATCTGCAAATTTTCAATGTCTTCTGATTTCATTAAGGCGATCATCTGTTTCGTCTGCTGTGCGATCATACGACGGAATTTGACGTAGCTTAAGAGATACGCAACTATGCTAACAAGAACAACAGCAAGAGCCCACAAAATACTCTGGATCACGGCGCCTCTTCAGTAATGTCGAGAACCGAACTCAGAATTCTGTAGCCGACCCCGCGTACAGTTTCAATGTGTTTAGACCAGGTTCCGATCTTTTTCCTCAATGCAAAAATATGAGTATCGATGGTGCGCTCGGTAACCGATACTTCTTCGCCCTGAATGGATTCAATTAATTTCTGTCTCGTCAAAACCAATCCCTGCGCCTTAATCAAAGTTTCAAAAAGTTTGAATTCTGAAAAAGTCAGGTGAACATCCTGGCCTTTAAGCGTCACTATGTGTTTACTGAAATGGATAGAAAGTTCATCAGTCACAATTTGTTCGGGAAAAGTGCTTGCAGGTTTTTCAAACTGCATACGACGCATTAGGTTTCGAACTCGTGCAATAAGAACTTTTGAATCAAAAGGTTTAGGTAAATAGTCATCAGCGCCTGATTCAAGGCCTATGACAATGGATTCTGGGTCGGTCTTAGCTGTGACCATCATAATTTTAAGGTGTGAATTATTACGGCGGGTTTTCTGCAGAAAATCAATGCCCTGAATACCGGGCAACATCCAGTCTAAAAGACAAAGATCATATGATTTTTCTTTTAAACGTAACAATGCGGTTTCAGCGTCGTGGCAAACATCCACAGCGAAGCCGAGTTGCTTCAGATGAATATTCAGCAATTGCGCAATGGCCAATTCGTCTTCGACAATAATCGCATTTTTATTTTTTATGAAATCAGTTATCGCTTGATCCATGCCTGACATCTTTTCCTGAAAATGCAAAAATTACGTCTTCTGCGATGTTTGTTGAGTGGTCACCAAGTCTTTCAAGATTTCGTGCGATCAGAATAAAATCGAGATGATCTTGTAAATGCTCAATGTCGGTTTTCATTGCTCGAATAGAGTCCTGATAAATTTTATTTCGGAGTTTGTCGACCTGATCATCCATTCCTAAAACTTTTCGAGCCTCTTCCATATCCATTTTAACAAATGAATCCAGTGCGACCTTGACCATCTTTGCGGCGCTGGCCGCCATCAGTTCGAGGTCATGCATGCTTCCTGAAGTGCTGCGTTCAATTAATTCTCTCGCGATATGGGCGATGTTCACACACTGATCTCCCATTCTTTCAAGATCAGTATTAATTTTAATTATCGCCAGAATCAGTCGCAAATCTTTAGCTACCGGGCCTTGTTTTGCGAGAACCTGCAAACAGGCATTATCGATTTTAATTTGCAGATCATTTATTAACTGTTCAGTGCGATGAGTTTCTTTAAGCAGATTCAATTCTTTTTTTAACAAACCGTTTGTTGTCGTCGTCAGGGCTTTTTCAACAAAGCCGCCCATTTCGAGCATTAATTTTTTTAAGTCTTCAAGTTGTGAGTCGATTATTCTTTCCATAGAGCTTTACCTTTTCTAGTGGCGTTTTTGATCCTAATTAATGTGCTAACATAGCTTCTTTCTTGACCCTTGTCTCTATTCAACGCAAACCTAAGCAAATGAGACTTTCTTCGATTGATATTGGATCAAATGCTATCAGACAGCTCATTGTAGAAATCAGGCCCGACGGTGGTTGGAAAGTTCTCAAAAAGCACCGAGAAACGATAAGGCTCGGCACCGACGTCTTTAACGACGGTTTGATTCATCAGGCGACTCAGAGCCGATTGATTCTGGCCTTCAAAAGAATGGCTAAACTGAATAAAAAATTCAAAGTCGACCGCTCTTTGGCTTTCGCTACCAGCGCTTTTCGGGACGCGCGCAATAGAAAGCTTATTTTGTCGGCTATCTATAAAGTATCCAAAATAAAAATTAAAATCATTTCGGGCCGCAAAGAGGCCGAACTCATACGCCGAGCGGTTCAGAAGTCAGTCGGGCTCGACAGCCGTCACTGTCTCCTCATTGATATCGGTGGTGGCAGTGTTGAACTGACAGACCTGCAAAAAAATAAAATCTTTTATTCAAGAAGTTTTAAATGGGGAATGGTCCGAACTCTCACCGAAGCCAATTTTCAAAAGAAATCTCCTCAGCAAATCTTAATTGCAAAACTCAAGAAGTGCGAAAAGCTGCTCCCCAAAGGCCAATTTGAAATTGCGGTCGGAACCGGGGGAAACCTTGATGCACTTGCAAAACTAAAGCTGGTCACTTTGAAAAAAGGGCCTAACACAATCGTTACCGCAACTGAGCTGAAACAGATCTACGACATATTCACAAATACCGAACCGACTCAAAGGGCTGAAAGATTTAAACTGAAACCGGATCGTATCGATGTTATTGAGCCCGCTATGTTTTTGACCTTAGCGCTATTGAAAAAATATAAAATAAATAAAATTAAAATTCCGGGAACAGGTTTAAAAGAAGGCGCTATTCTTTCTCTTCTTTAACTAGATCGTCTTCAGTCATATGAAGTTGCACAATAGCCTGTTTCATTAGATCGTTCTGAACACCTAGTGATTCCGGTGACTTATTCTTTTTTTCATAGGTCCCGTCGGCTTTCATGATCCACGTTTGCCTAGTGTCGTTCCAATAAAGTTGCAAGATTGACCAGAGGCGCTCTTTGGCCGCTTTATCATAGATCGGACACATGGCCTCAACCCTGGCATGTAAATTCCGATACATCCAGTCAGCAGAACCAATGTAAAAATCGCCATCCAGCGGATTTTCTTTTCCATTTCTAAAATAAAACACCCTGGAGTGTTCTAAAAATCGTCCCAACGTCGACTGAACATTTATGGTTTCGCTGACGCCCTTGATATGGGGTTTTATGCAGCAAAAGCCTCGTACAATAAGCTGAATCGGAACCTTATTCTGACTGGCTTCATATAATGCCAATGACAAATCATTCTCTTCCATATTGTTGAATTTTGCGATGATTTGCGAAGGTCTTCCGGCTTTTGCAAATGCACACTCACGCTGAACGAGTTCTTTGAATTTGTTAAACATATTCACCGGCGCAAGAATTAAATGCTGGTAATCCTGTTTCAGTGATTTTCCGGTCAAATAATTAAAAAACTCTACGAGTTCGCTCGTGATCCGCTCGTCACAGGTCAATAACCCGAGGTCGGTATAAAATCTTGAAGTTGTCGAATTATAATTGCCAGTGCCTATGTGCGCGTAACATCGAACACGATCCACTTCTTTTCGCACAATCAGAGATGTTTTTGCATGCGTCTTTAAACCGACCACTCCATAAACCACATGCACTCCGGCATTTTCAAGTTCTTGGGCCCAATATATATTTCGTTCCTCATCAAATCGGGCCTTCAGTTCTATCAGACACACCACTTGCTTACCCAATTCAGCGGCTTCGATAAGTGCTTTTATAAAAGGGCTATTATCTCCGGTGCGGTATAATGTCATTTTAATAGCCAGCACATCCGGATCGGTCGACGCATCACGAATAAGTCTTTCAACACTGGCTGAAAAACTGTCAAAAGGATGATGTAATAAAATGTCATGACGTCTTATGGCATCGAAGATCGTCATCGTCGAATCGCTGAGTGAGGCCGGAACTACCGGAGACCAATTTGAAAATCTATGCTTGTCCCAGTTTAAGGACTGCGCCAAAAGGCTGAAGTCTGTTAGGTCAAATTCCTGAGGCATTAAAAAAATATCTTCTTCTTTAAGTTCAAGTTCACTCATTAAAAAATTCTTCAGCCACGGATCTGAACAGTGCCCGATTTCGACACGAACGATTTCAGCAAATCGTCGCTGCCTGAGCTCTTCTTCAATCATTGCCAGTAAATCTTCAACATCTTCCTCTTCCCGATCCGAATCGGCATTTCGTGAAACTCTGAATAGAATACTTCCGACCACTTTCATTGAAGGAAAGAGGTCAGGTAAATTAGCTCTGATAACATCAACGAGGTGAACAACTTTTTTAGTTCCGGCGACAAAAATCCATTGATTAATTACTCTCGGTATTTTTACCCGGGCAAAAAGCTTTTCGTCGTCATTATTAGGATTCAATAAAGAAACGCCGAGCGAAGACGATAAATTTGATATAAACGGAAAGGGATGGCCGGGATCAACAGACAAAGGCGTAAGTATTGGAAAAATATTTAAATTGAAAAAATCTTTTATGAATTTTTTTTCAGTTTCTTTCAACTCACTGTAAGCGACAATTTCACAGGACTCCCGTTTGAGTTCCTTAATCAGGTGCTCAGAGGAATCTCTTTGCCGCTTGAGCATGGTCGGAATTTTTTTCATAATCATGCCGAGCTGCATTTCCGGCGTTTGGCCGTCGGAAGACTTTGCAGAAATTCCGTAGGCCACGTGCCGTTTTAATCCACCCACCCGCTTCATAAAGAATTCATCCAAATTAGAACTGGAAATCGACAGAAATTTCAATCTCTCGAGTAAGGGATTACCCGCATCCTCGACTTCAGCTAAAACTCGCAGATTAAAATTAAGCCAACCCAACTCGCGATTGCTGAAAATGAGTCCTGAGGAGCGCGTATGCTCGACCACTCTGATTTTCTTTTTTTTACGTATATTTTTCTTGGTGGAAGTCTTTACAAGCGTCTTATTTTGATACGTTTTCCCTGACTTTGATTGCTTAGAATCTTTATCTTGTTTAACCGGGTCTTTCGCCATGTTGTATATAACCTCTAAAACGTCAATATTACCGAAAATAAGAGCAAGACTCAAGTCAAGATAAGATTAAGTCTTGTCGATAAGATGTTATGACAACTTCGCTTGCTAGATATCATGGCCGTTCTCCCAGATACATACTCAATACAGAAGATAACAGTCTCGTTCGCCTTTCAGGGGCCTCCCAACTTTCATGGGAAGAAAAAACTGAATTGCGCGATATTTCTCTCACCGGGCTGTCTTTTTTAGCGCCTCAGGACCTTTCTCCGCAGATCGGTGAAGTCGTTAAAATACAGTTTTCAGTTCCGGGCTCACAACAAATGGCCTGTTATGCCGTTGTTATCCGCATCGAGAAAATAGATCAATTCGACAATTTAATCGGAGTGCACTTCTATAAGCTCGATCGATCGCAACGTTTGAATCTAGTTCAGGGACTTGCTGAAAAGGTACAAAAAAATAAACTACCTGAAAATTCAAAGCAAAATAAAATGAACACCATCGTATCGGTCGCCGGGCTGATTATCACACTACTGTGCTGGCTGACACTGATGAAAGTTTATTTTTTCAAATAAATTCTTTTACAACTTTAGAGTTAGCTTGGTCTCAGGCATAGTCAAAGAATCATTATCTTGTTCAACCTGAGTTGAGACCCGTCCAATGCTGATTTCTTCTAGTTCGCCTTCACATTTAATGATCAAATGACGTTCTAAGGGTGCAAGTAGTGAATTATTCGTTACATTATACTTGAAGACCGGATCGATATTTAAATACGTTTTCAAGTAACCAATAGAGCCTGCAATTTTTGTTCGCGAAGTTTTATTATTGCACCTCATTTCAACGTAAGGTTCTATCCAACCCTGGGTCCATCCGGGAATAATCCACTTCGAAACCTGTGATAAAGACATTCCTACAATCTTTAAATCAACTTCATAGGTGTTGGTGTTTTTTTGTGCCGCCTTAACAAGTACTGCAGTGTCGCAAAAGTAATGTTTATCCGGACATTCATTCCATTTAAAAATAAAATTTTGTTGATCTACTTTTTTCACGCCAGTAGAAAACTCGATAGACCGAAGGAGTTTTTCTTCAGGTAAATGTTCATAGCCTAAGCCTAGATTTGAAAAGGAATTCGGATACAAATTTCTATTTTTGATATAGTACGGAGCAATCAAAATCGTGGATTCAACTTCGAACTTACCTAGCACAATATCTCCGCTTAACAGGCCGGTACGAATATCTTGATGAATTTCTTGCTTCAAAATCCAGTCGAGATTTTTATTTATATTCCAGTCTCCAATACTGACTATATAGCCATCTGGCTTAATTTTTTCGGCCATTAAATATCTCGGATTTGAATATGAAAACGTTAAGTAAGCCCACTTAGGTGCTTGCTCAATATGATGATTTACGAAATAAACCCTCTTTGCAAATTCCTGAAAACTCCAACCTGTTTCGGCGTAAATCGTGCTCGAGATTCTTTGCCACTGCCAATAATTCGGATTATTTGCGGTCCAATGAAGTAGCTTTCTCGTTTGGTTTTGATTTACACTATGCCCTATGAATAAGCTTGCCGTTAACACGAAGGCCAAAATGAGTTCGTTTTTCTCCGGATTTTTTTTGAATCGATAAAACAAGACTAGCGCAAGAAGCAGAAAAACACTTAATAGGTATATTACAAATTCTTCTTCTGATTCTCCGGGGTTTGTTAGAAAAATTTGAGTCAAAACAAGTATTAAAGTGAGAAAACCTAATATATTAAAATATTTTACACCCTGCTTAGATGCGACAACCTTTTGAAAAATTAAAATAACCAAAAACCCAAGAGTAGCTGAAAAGGGGGCCCCGTAACGACCACCTTGCGGAACAAAAAAATAAAAAGAATAGGGAATAAATGAAAACACAGTGCAAATGGTCGCAATAGTAATCATTGAGTCGACCACAGCTCTGGGTTCTTTCTGCTTACTCTTACTTTTCAGAATCCATAATACGAGCAAAAGGGTGATAAGAACGATAGGTACTAGCAAAAAAAATTTTCGAGCTGACAAATTAAAAAAAATGGCCGCTGGTATATCCGATGAAATTTTAAAGTGCTTAAAAAGGGATGGCAACGAATTTACAGCACTGCCGCCACGCCAAGTCTCCTGACCGAGTTGAATTCCGAAAAATTGAAAGAGTCGCATCGTGAAATAGGGAACAAGTGTTAAAAAAAACGCACCTAACCCTAGCATAAAATAATTCAATTGCACTGAAAGAATTTTTAATCTGCGTGAAAAGGTCATTAAAAATATCAACGCAAAAATAAAGACCAACCCTGAGTAATGCAACTGGATTATCAGACCGCTTATAAAGCAGGCTGACACGAATGCAATATTTCTCGTTCTTTGACTGTCTTCGGTGAAGGCTTTCAAAATCAAAATATTAATTAAGACTAAAAATCCAATTGTAAAACTGGGGTTCAAAAAAGCCGCGATTAATTGAGTCGTCGTCATTGCTGACGAATACAAAATGAGCCACAGAAACGCGGTCATTGAGTTGAATTTATTTTTAAAGAAAAACCATCCGAGCGCCCCGCCGACTGAAATCAAAAAGTACATCCACACCCAAGTGCCCATCCAGTTAAGGCCGAGCGCAAGTGGTGGGCTCAATAGTAAATAATAAAATGGTCCCGGCAAGAAACCTCCACCAGTGACCTCTGGACCATAAAAAATTGGGTGGCCGCTGATCAGCTCTTTGGCACGCGCCAAGTCACGCTCCTGAAAAGCAAAAAAAACTGACCTACGAAAAATGAAAAATGGATTTCGTAGCAGCGCAGTTAAAACGACCAGTCCGGAAAACTGCAAAAAAATCGCAACCCATTTGTTTTCAGAGATTTTGTTTTTTATATTTTGAAAAATTTTTTTCAACATGTGGTTTAGTATTACGACTTTTTTTCAATTTGGAAAGAAGAAAACATGGAAGACCGAAACAACGCCATTTTTCAGTTGGCCCGTAAACAAGCCCTGCTCAAATGCCGATTCTTTTAAGAAATTCTGATTTCGATATCATTTTGCCACCGAAACTTTTGCAAACTTCGGTTACCATCTGAATGTCTATCCAGGATTGCCCGTTTTTGAGTAAAATTTGCGTTAACTCAAAAAGCGCAAGCTTTGAAGCATTGTCTTCACTATGAAACATACTTTCACAACTGTAGTATGTCTTAGACTTTACTCCGTAAATTCCTCCGACAAGTAAATCTCCACGCATAACTTCAAGCGAAAACGCATGTCCCGTTTTTTGTAGATTTAGATAATTTTTTTCGATCTCAGAGGTGATCCATGTCCCCGATTGCCCTAGACGTTTTTGCTTTTTACAGGCGGTCACTACCTCAGCAAATCTTTGGTTCATCGTCACCACATATTGGCTGCGATTTTTTCGCATCCATTTCAAAAAACTCCTGGGCAAATGCAATTCAGAAAAGTCGATTACGCCCCGCTCTTCCGGACAAAACCAGAGTAAAGGATAGCCTTCATGCGGCCACGGGAAAATACCGTGGTCGTAGGCGAATATTAAGAGTTCAGCACTCAATCGCCCCCCAGCAGCGATTACGCCCTCAACTGTTGCGACACGAGGATTTGAAAAAATTCTTCGCAATTCAGCGTCGACAGACATCGCACAATCCGCAAGGCTGTTGTTTTTGATAATCAAAATACGAATAGATTTGAAGCAGTCTGCATTTTTCTGTGTTTTGAATATACCTCAGAAGCTGTAATAATTTTTTCTGATGTTCTTTCTTTAATATATCCTGATCTTCAAGTTCGAAATCATCACTCGTCGGCGCGCGCACGACCTGATAGCCGAAGGGTGTTTCAGCCTCTTCAAGACAACCCCAGCGATTCAATATTGAAACGGCCGCATTGACCCTGAAGTCTTTCTTATTTTTAAAAACCATTTGCTCGCGGAGATAATCAAAGCTTTGAACAGCCACCACTTCAGGCCGGGTCTCAATAAGATCAAAAACTTTTTCGATAAATTGACGGTCAGGATAAGCCCAGTTGAGAAACTGCATTTGTATGGTCAGGTCATCTTCTGAATAGAGAAAATATCCGCTGGCCTGTGCCCCATCGCGGCCACCCCGTCCGATTTCCTGAAAGTAGGCCTCGAGTGTGGCCGGAATTTCATAGTGAGTTACAAAGCGAATATTCGGCTTATCAATGCCAAGCCCGAAGGCCGGAGTGGCCAGAATCAATGGCACCCTATCCTTTAGAAAATCATTTAGATTACGTCGCCGGACATCTGAAGGGAGATCGCCGTGATATTTCAAATGCGGAATTCTTTTTGCGTAGAGAAACCGACTGAATCCTTCCAGCGTTTGAATCAACGAAAAATAAACTATACCCGCGTCCGTCTTGTGCTTCTCAAGAAGCTCCGTCAATTTTTCATTCTTTTCGACTTCGGTGTAGCATTCAAAAATATTCAGAGATAAGTTGGGCCTTTCGATTCCCCCCAAAATAATTTCTGACTTCATATCGAGATTAAATTGCTTTGCAATGTCCTGTTGAACATCGGCGGTGGCGGTGGCGGTTAAGGCCAGCAGCGGCGGATGCCCCAGTCTTTCGCGGAAGCTCTGCAGCTTGGCGTAGTCGGGCCTGAAGTCATGACCCCATAATGAAATACAGTGAGCCTCATCCACTACAAAAAGTATTATTTTTCTCGTCTCGAGAGCTTTCCAGAACTCTGGTTTCTGAAATCGTTCCGGGGCAACAAATAAAAGTTTGAACTTCCCCGCGGCCACCTGCTGCATTCGCTGCAATTTTTGATCGGCCGACAGCGACGAGTTAATGAATGTACTTTCAATTTTAAGATCGTTTCCTTTGTTCGCTTGATCTTGCATGAGAGCAATCAGCGGAGAAACGACCAAAACAATTTCGTTTTGCTGAGCGTTTGAAGCCACAAACTGATAGGTCAGCGACTTACCGGCTCCGGTGGGCATCAATGCTAAAGTCGAATGTTGGGCCGCGGCCCTTTCAATAATTTCTTGTTGAGGATAGCGAAATTCGGGGTAGCCGAACTGGGTCTGGAGATGGTTTTTTAACTGGTCATTTTTTATTGTCACAAATCGATTTTGTACGAGATAAGTTGAAATATCTAGCTTATGAAACTGATTGCTGGATTTATTGGCAAAATTTACATAAAATAGCACCTGATTTACCCACTTTTAGCAAGTCAATTTAATTGAGTCTTTGCTCTCGGGTGGGATTAATGATAAATCGGATAGTTCAAATTTAAATTATTTTTTAAACCTAGTAAATAACTGGAACAAAAAGGATAAAAGTATGGCTTCAAAGTGGGAAATTTCAAAAGTCCGAAATATCGGTATCTCGGCACATATCGACTCAGGTAAAACAACGCTTTCAGAACGTATTCTGTTTTACGGCGGACGTATTCATGAAATTCATGAGGTTAAAGGTAAAGATGGCGTCGGGGCTACCATGGACTCGATGGATCTTGAGCGCGAAAAAGGTATTACCATTCAGTCGGCTGCAACTCAGGTTCAGTGGAAAGATCATACAATTAATCTAATCGATACACCGGGGCACGTTGACTTTACTGTTGAAGTTGAAAGATCACTTCGCGTTCTTGACGGCGCCGTACTTGTTCTTTGCGGCGTTTCAGGCGTTCAGTCTCAGTCAATCACCGTTGATAGACAGATGAAGCGATATAATGTTCCACGTCTTGCCTTTGTAAACAAACTTGATCGCCAGGGTGCAAATCCATTCCGAGTTAAAGATGCATTGGTTGAAAAACTGCGTTTGAATGCGTTTATGGCGAATATTCCGGTTGGCCTTGAAGAAAAACACGTCGGAATCGTTGATTTGATCACGATGAAAGCTTACCAAAATGAAGGCGAAGACGGCGAAAATATCGTTGAAATTCCTATTCCTGCGGACATGGCTGAACAGGCTAAAGAATACCGCCAGATCATGATCGGCAAACTGGCCGACGTGGATGACGTCGTTGGTGAAAAATTCTTGATGGAAGAAGAGCCAACTGTTGAAGAACTGCGCGCAGCTATGCGTAAAGGTGTTATTGCTTTGAAGTTAGTTCCGGTATTCTGCGGATCTGCTTATAAAAATAAAAACGTTCAGCATTTACTTGATGCGGTTACGTACTATTTACCGAATCCGTCTGAAAAAATTGAAAACGCTTTAGACTTAAGTAAAAATGAAGAAAAGTTCCCATTGGTTACTGATGACAATAAACCTCTTGTTATGCTTGCGTTCAAATTGCAGGAAACTCAGTTCGGTCAGTTGACTTACATGCGCGTTTACCAAGGCACCGTTCGTAAAGGTGATTTCATTATCAATCAGTCGACTAAAAAATCACTTAAAGTGCCACGCTTGGTTCGGATGCACTCGGCGAAAATGGAAGACATCGAAGTTTCTTACGCCGGTGATATCGTTGCGGTATTCGGTGTGGACTGTGCTTCGGGCGATACTTTCTGCGACGACAAAATTGAAGCTTCTATGCAATCAATGCATATTGCTGATTCTGTTATCTCTCTGGCGATTGCGCCGAAAACCAAAGAAGGCACTAATAACTTTACAAAAGCTTTGCAGAAATTCAGAAAGGAAGACCCGACTTTCCGCGTTCATCGTGATGAAGAATCAAATGAAACAATTATTTCGGGAATGGGCGAACTCCACTTAGAAATTTATGTTGAGCGCATGAAGCGTGAATTCAGTTGCGAAGTGACCGTTGGTCAACCGCAGGTGGCTTACCGTGAAACGATCATGCAAGCCGCTGAGTACGATTACACCCACAAGAAACAAACGGGTGGTTCGGGTCAGTTCGCTAAGATCGTCGGAAACATTCAACCACTGGGTCCTCAAGAAGATGGTAAAACCTTCTTATTTGCGAACAAAGTTGTCGGTGGACGTATTCCTAAAGAATTCATTCCGGCTGTTGAAGAGGGATTTGAAGAGCAATGCGCTAAGGGTCCTCTGATAGGCTTTCCTATCGTTGGCGTTGAAGTGGCTTTAACCGACGGTTCTTACCACGATGTGGATTCGTCTTACATGGCGTTTAAGATTGCGGCGATGGCAGCGATGCGTGAAGTTTACCAGAAAGCTAAACCCACAGTTCTAGAACCGATCATGAAACTTGAAACGACCGTTCCTGAAGAATATCAGGGTCCGGCGACAGGTCAGATCAATCAACGACGTGGAGTTATCACCGGTACAACTTCAATCGAAGGAAACGTAACAATTGAAGCGGAAGTTCCTTTAACGGAAATGTTCGGCTACTCAACTGATTTGCGTTCTGGAACTAAAGGTAAAGGCGAATTCTCTATGGAATTCTTAAAATACCAACAGGCTCCGCGTAATATTCAAGATACACTTGCGAAGAAGTATGCTGAAAAGCGTGCTGCGGAACACAAGTAAATTTTAATAAGAAAATTATTATTCTTAAAAGGAGAGTGAAAACTCTCCTTTTTTTATTTCTTTAAATAATTGTATAGACAAAACCGTCTTAAAATCTGTTAATTAAATACATGCTTATCAAAGGCCTAATACTTTCAGCACTCGTTTTTTCATCAGTTGCTCAAGCGACTTTGGCTCCGCGAATGTATTCGATCATGACTCAAGTGAGTGGCTCAGTTGCAGAAAGCACCGCTGCCGACGGAAGCGCTACTTACAACAATAAAATGAGTTTTGAAGTTCTCTACTTAATACGAAACGGGCCTACTTTCGGGGGCCGGGTTATGATTGAAAGCCGAAATGAAAATTCGTCGCAGTCGGGACAGGCATACGGGCCGATTGCCGGTTATTATTTTGAAAGTGGTATTTTCATTTTGCTCAATTACGATATTTTAGCAAAACTCGGAAAATGGACCAACGGTGAAGGGGCCGAGGCCTCTGTTGGCTACGTCGAGCATATCAGAGACCAATTCCATGTCGGGGCTAAGTACTCTTTACGGCGAATTCGCTACAAAACCGATATTACTGATAACACGGCGGTTTTTAAGACCGTCAATGAGCAATTTCCGAGTCTTACGCTGATGTATCTTTTCTGAAATGCCGCTAAAACGTGAAGGATTTATTCAGAATCAGGCCGATTTCTTTATCGACACCCTGGCTGAATTCGTTTTTTATTTCACTGAACTCGTAGAATGCCCTGAACCCCCAGCCAGTGAAAAGAGTTCGCTTCTTGAACTCAAAATCAATCCCGAATCTATAGGTGAATCCGTTATAGTAAGTGATTTTTGAGTGATCGAACAAAGTTTGCGAATACAAAATTTCAGCTTCGATACCCACAGGAAATTTAGAAACAGTCAGCGCATACCAAGTGAATCCCACTCCAGCCTCAAGCTCGTATCTATTGGCAATATCTCCGTTTAGAGAAAATGTGTCAGGCAACTCCGAAATAACAGAAGAGTTTTTTAACGAAAATTTGAAATAGCGGTTGAAAACTTTATCTTCGCTGAGCCAGATAGGTTGCCATCCGAGTGTTAATGAGCCCTGATCTTGGTGAGTTTTGACAACGAAAGAAGGGTTTTCTACTTTAAAAATTTCCTGTTTATAATAGGCCGTGAATTTATGGCGGTAATGTTCGACGACTGGCGAAAGGTAACTGAACTCAAACCGTGGGTTAGATTCTGACAGCAAAAAATAGTTTCCGACCAACGTATTAGATTCGAGTTTTGAATAGGATAGTCCGACTCCGATTTTTATATTTTCGTCTAAAAAGCTTAATCCGTCAGATTCCGCAGAAAGAGCCATCGAGTTAATAAAAAAATAAAAAAATCCGAGAACGGCGATCTTCATTTACCTATCCTGCTATCTGAGCCAGATTATTGTCGGAGAATCGAGATTAACCCAATCTGTTCCTGAAAAATTCTGTCCCACATTACTGTTTGTTTCCTCTGGTCCCTGTGCGCTATCGAGGCCATCATAACCCGAAATTAACCATTGTTGCGATACATTCACACGATCCCAGTTATTTGCAAGACTCAACGGCACACTACAGCCCGAACCGCCATGAAAGCCCATGAATAAATAGTCGGCGGAGTCATTCCAACCTGCAATACTTAAAGACTTACCGCGGACAATAAAACACGTTGAAGCAATATTAGAAGTAACAAATGCATTCACGTTATTTGCGCCGACGGCCACATTCGACTGCGAATAGGTACTATATGTTGCTAATAGTACAGCCACCGACTTTGATGCATTGAAATTAGCTATACTGTATTGCGTGGCCACAGAATCCGAGGTTACTCTCAACTGAGAAAATTCGAAACTGCTACCGGCATGCCAGATATTTGAATTTCGTGAGGCGGAAGATACCAGTGGCGACAGCAAACCGGAAGTTTCGCCGAACGGAGCGATACCTTTTCGTGGAACCGCTGCTAAAGTCCAACCTCCGCCATTTGTGTTCATATCGCAAAAGGCAAAGTACGGAGCAGCGGCGCCGACATCACCGTCGGGGTCAAGCGCATAAGTTCCGTCAGTAATAGTACCCACATTTTTATATGACAAACAGTTTGGCCCATAATTACTTACCGTTACCGTAGGCAAGGTCGACGTAATCGGGTAACCGTCGATGTAAGCGTTGAATGTTCTGGCCGTTCCTGTTGTATTTCCGGTAAAGAGCGCGGTGTAAGTACCATCGTTATTGTCTGTGACCGCGCTTAATGTTCCGTTTGAAGTACCGCTACCTCTTTGAATGACCACCCAATGGCCTCCGCCGAGAATATTATTTGAGGTATCGCGCGCAGTAATTGTTATACTGACCGATTCATTTATCTGAGTGTAAGCCCGACTCGAAGCAATTGAAGAATTTGCCGTTACCGATACGGTTGATAAACTTTGTGAAACAACAACGGCACCTGCCGACAATGACGTCATCGTGGACGCGTTGTTTGCGGTATTTGCAGCGCCATCGGTCGCGGTAAACGTTAAATTCGATGTACCTGTTGAGATTGCAGTAATTGTTGCCGTACAGACAACAGTACCCGAAGGCGTTGAAGATCCGCCGCTAAATACGATGTTTCCAACCGGAATTACGGCTGTATTTGATGAAGCTGCCGTTACCGCAGAGGTGCAACTCAGCGCCGATTCTAAATCTCCAATAGTGAAGTTAACCGGTGTTGGATTTCCAGACGGAAATGACGTCGGCGGTAAGTCTGTTATCGTCGGCGGTGAATTCACATTGATTGCTAAGTCTTCAAAAGGCGAACTTCCTGCTGCGCCATCTGAAACCCGCACACTCAGATTGGCCGTTCCAACTTGCCCCACGACCGGAGTAATTGTTAAAACACAATTAGGCACAGTTCCTGTTCGCACCACGTTCGCTGAGGGTAACAATGTTGTATTATCTGAAATCACTGTTATCCGCGTTGTACAATTAATTAAACTGCTGGCATCTGCAGAATCTGAAACTGTGTAATTCACCACGATCGCACTATTCATGTTTAAAAACTGATCGGCTATTGCAGCAATAGTCGGATTATCATTTCGGGGCTTCACTTCAACCACAAATGAATTTCCGCTAGTAGAAGAGCTTGTGTCAGTGACTGTAAAGGTTAAACTCACGGCGCCATGATCCGTGGTGTTCGCATTGGCATTTAGTGTAACTGAAGCGACACAATTAGGATAAGTTCCACTAAATGAAATACTTGTCGCTGGAATTACTGCCGCATTAGTTGAGGCCGCGCTGAGATAGGTTGAGTTACAAAGCAATGTCGAATCCGTGTCGTTGATCGTGAAATTAATAGTGAACGCAGTTACAACGGCCGCCGGATCTTGCGGTGCTGATGGATTATTGTCTTCCCACTTAGCAGTGCCGTTTGCGGTGGTTAAGTTAGCTATGGTCGAAATTGTCGGTGCATCGTTAACTGGGTTTAAGGTTAACGTAAAAGTTTCTGAATCAGTTAAGCTTCCGTCTGAAAGAGTAAATGTTAAATCTACATTGCCGTTAGCGTTTAAGACTGGAGTTATAGTGGCAATACAATTCGGGTATGTTCCGGTAAACACCACTCCACCAGTAGTTACTTTGGTCGCATCAGAAGTTGCAATACCCATCGAAGTTGTACAATCCAGCACTGAATCCACATCGAAAATAGTAAAGTTAATTACTTTTACTGTGTCTTCATTGGTAGACTGAGCGCCGATCGCACCGAGTATCGGCGCATCGTTCACATTCGTAATTGATACTGTAAACGTGGTCGTAGCCGTTGCAGCCGGCATCGGAGTACCGGTATCGGTTACAGTTAAAGTGATAGTTACCGGCCCACCACTTTGATCTAAACCCGGGGTTACGACCACATTGCAATTTGGAGCTGTACCACTTACTACAATACCCGCATTGGCAATCAATGTCTGATTGGAAGAGGTACCCACCACTGATCCAGCACAAGTCAAAGCCCCGCCGGTCTCTAAATCAGTGATAGTGAATGCCAATGAACCAGAAGGCGAATCTTCATTTATGGTTTGGTTCGAAATACTTGAAATCGTTGGTGCATCGTTGATCGCACTTACAGTCAGGAGGTAAGTTTCTATTGCTTGTAAATTCGGTGTTCCATTGTCATTGACTGTCACCGTAATCGTAGTTGTTCCATTTGCATTGGCAGTTGGGGTTGCCGTTATGGTGCAATTCGGGAAAGTACCACCAATGATCAGGCTGGCGTTAGGAACCAGAGCCGTATTGCTCGAAACCGCCGTAACATTCGCAGAACTGCAAATTAAAACATTATCAATATCCGCGATGGTAAAGGCAATGGCCCCGGTCGAATTGTCTTCATTAACCGTCAAATCAGCAATGCTTGAAATTGTGGGGGCATCATTGACTGCGTTAACTGTTACAGTCAGTGCCGCAGTGTCTGCGAACAAAGCACCAGAATCTGTAACTCTGAATACAAGATTGGAAGCTCCGTTTTGATCGGCCAAGGGAGAAATAGTAGCCGTGCAATTCGGAAATGTTCCGCCGAAAACAATTCCACTAACCGCGACTAGTGCCGGCGTAGAGGTGTTTCCGCTCATGGAAGTCGTACAGCTAACTGTAGAGTCGATATCATTGATAGTAAAATTTA
>JAYVIY010000380.1:0-2709 GCA_043769795.1 Pseudobdellovibrio sp.
AAAGAAAATCAGGAACTGCAGAACAAACTGAAACTGAATTATCGCAGGCTTTTACTTTTTGAATCTGAAAATAATAAGTTAACCGAAGAAAAAAATAAATTGTTCTTCGAAGCCCAGAATTTTTTTCAGAAAAGCCAGATGCTGGTTGAAAAAAACGACCAACTCGAGACTCAATTCCTGAAAGCAGATACAGAATACAAGTTGATGGTTGAAAAAGTTGCGACCTATGAAAAAATTAATAAAACCCAGATGCTCGAAATCAGACGCTTTTCGAAATTTCATGCAAAAATCCAAGACGTGGTTAAGCCCTTTATTGTTCAGCTAAAGAAACAGATTCAAGAACTAAAGGGCGAACTTTTACAGTCACACAAAATCAATGCAAGCCTGACTTCAACCTATAAAGAGTTCTCGCGGCGTATGGAACTGGAGCTCGATCAAAAGACAATCGAAATCAATTCATTGCATGTGGAAAAAAACGGATTGATCCAAACGTACGAAGAGCAAATCCATTCGTTCTCAAAGGAAATCCTTGATTTACAAGGAAAAATTGAAGACGGCGGTAAAGAAACTTTCAGACTTAAAAAAGCCGTCGAGTTTAAGAATTATTTTGAAAATGAAGTTATACGCTTTAAACGCACTCACGAAGAAGACCAATTCAAATTGAACGATTTGAATCAAAAAAAGGCCGCCTGTGAAGCTAAAATACTAACTCTTGAACAGACCTTACAAGAAACCAAAGCTGCAGCTTCTACCGCGACGAACAGAGCCGCTGATCTTGAAATGAATCTTGATGTGACCCGACAGCAGTTTTCTAAAAAAATAGACGAACTGACAATCGTAACTGAAAGATTGTCGCGGCTTGAAAAATTAAATAATCAGCTGAGTCTTGAAATGAGCTCTAAACAAAGTTAATAGCTTCTGAGAGGCTTGTAAAAATCTTGATTCCGGTTATGCCTTTTAAATCCAGAAGCTTGTGAAAGTCGGCCTTCAGACCGACTAATCTCGCGTCTTCAATCATTTTTATAGATTCAAAAAAGGTAATGATGTTTGCCGATGCTGTAAAATTCAGCTTTTCAAGACAGAAAATGACTTTTTTGTTTCGCAACTTCCGTTCGCAGATGTCACGAAAAGGTTTGTTTTGGTCAGGCTCGATTCGCCCGCTTACTTCAACTACCATCATCTCACCGACTTCATAATAATGTGCCCGCATTTTTACCTCGTGCACATCTATCGGAATTATACAGAAATTAATCAATGTACTTTAGTCTAAGAGGTGACTTTTACATATGAAATGCTAAGATTTTTTCAATTAAATGAAATTTTATGCAGGCCTCTTCTTAATCATTCTACTTTTCACGCATCACTTTTGTCTAGCGACTGAAGTTGCAACCGCTCCCGATACGGGCGGGGCAACCGCGAAAATCGGCGGTTTCGTTATTACCTCAGATGAGCTTGATAGAAATAATGAAGAGCAGACCATGGATCTCAAAGGCAATGTAAAAGTAATCTACAAAACTCAGTATTTTGAGGCTGACTACATTCAGATTAATTTTAAGAAAAAACAGGCGCATTTAAAAGGCAAAGTAAAAATTCAGACGGCCACCCATCAGATCGGTGGGCAGGAAATCATTCTCGACTACGAAAACAATCAGGCGCTGATTTATTACGGATATGTACAGTCAAATAATATCCGGTTTCAGGGTGATCTTATTGAAAAACAAAATGATACCGAGTTTTACGTCGACAATGCAGATTACACAACCTGCTCGAACTGTCCGGCCACCTGGAGTTTTGTGGGAACAAAGATCAAAGCTGAACTAGGCGGATACGCCTACATCAAAAACAGCATCTTAAAAGTTTCAGGAATTCCGTTTTTTTGGCTGCCTTATCTGGTCGTGCCGCTCAAATCGGTTCGGCAGACCGGTTTACTTACGCCCGAAATCGGTTACATTCGAAATCGCCGTTTAGTGCTGACTGAAAGTTTTTTCTGGGCCATTGCCAGAAACCAAGATGCCACTTTCACTTTTAGAAATTACGAACTGGGCGGCTTAAAACCCCTGGTTGAGCACCGCTATGTTTTAAATAAGGAATCGAGCGGCCTAACCAAATTTGCATTTTTTAACGATAAAGTTTTTTCTTCTGAACCCCGCTACAACAATTACCGCCCGCTCACCGAAAAAGAAGCCCGGTTCAATCGCTGGGCATTGAATTCAACGCATACTTATACCCTCAACGACCAAAATAAATTTCGAGCGCAGTTGATGCTGGTCAGCGACCTTCAGTACCCGAAAGATTTTTACGATGAATTCACCAACTACTCGGATTCCTCACTGGAAAACAAAGTCAATTATTCTTACTTAATGGAGCATTCTGCTTTTACGGCCGAGGTGGCCTATTATAAAAATTTATTGCAGGCAGACCCGCTGGCCACCAACGATTACTCGGTGAATCGCGTGCCTGAAATCCATTTTGATTCAACGATGAAGCAAGTGGCTGACCTACCTATGTACTTTACTTTCAATTCGAACTTCACCCGCTTCGCTCGCTCGAAAGCTTACGACGATATCAGCAGTGATCCAACTGGACAGAGGTATGTGTCGAACTCTAGCAATAATCCGGCCTGTGAAAACATAGCTCAGGCGGGCTGTAATCCCACCAATGATGATTTTTATAATGAAGGCACTGATAGTGTCCGCACCGGAAACCGCC
>JAYVIY010000381.1:0-2704 GCA_043769795.1 Pseudobdellovibrio sp.
CAAGATCTGCAGACCATTGAAAAAAACTTAAATTCACTGGCAAACAATTCGAATCTAAAAAACATCTACACAACTTTCACGAAAGAATTTATCAAATGAAAACAATTCTTGATTTTCAAAAGAAAAAAAACACTTATGAAAAAATTTCTATGGTTACCTGCTACGATTATACTTTTGCTAAAATTCTATCTGAAACCGAGATCGATTCAATTTTAGTAGGCGATTCGGCAGCGCAGGTTATGCACGGGTATTCAACAACACTTAATGCCTCAACAAGTCTGCTTGCGATGCATACTCAGGCTGTTTCAAGGGGAGCTCCGAATAAATTTTTGGTTGCAGATATGCCTTTTCTTTCGACCCGAAAAGGCCTGAAGTTCACGATGGATCAAATAGAAAAACTAATGAAAGCTGGCGCCCAGGCTGTAAAAATCGAGGGGGCCGAAGGTCACTTAAAGCTCATTCAGCATATTGTTGAATCAGGAGTTCCTGTCATGGGACATCTCGGACTTACACCTCAGTCAATACATCAACTCGGCGGACCTAAAGTACAAGGAAAACTGCGTGAATCCGCCGACAAAATTCAAGCCGACGCAATAAATCTACAAGAAGCCGGATGTTTCAGCTTGGTACTTGAGTGCATACCCAGCGAGCTCGGAAAAACAATCTCAGAAAAATTAGTAATTCCTACAATAGGAATAGGGGCCGGAAACAGCACCGACGGTCAAATTCTTGTGCTTCAGGATTTACTCGGAATGAATCAGAATTTCAGCCCTAAATTTCTGAAAAAATATTTGAATGGCCATGAAGTCATTTCAAATTCTATCAACTCTTATGTGGCCGAGGTTAAAAAAAATAAATTTCCCGGACCGGAGCACAGCTATGAATAATTTAAAAACAATTTCTTCGCTGCAAGAAATCATGAGTTTTCGAAACAATCTCGCTTCGAATTTAAAAGTTGGATTCGTTCCGACCATGGGTGCATTGCACAACGGCCATGCCCAGTTAGTTAAAAAATCAGCTTCAGAAAATGACATTACTGTACTGAGCATTTTCGTTAACCCTACACAGTTTAATAACCCCGAAGATCTGCACAAATACCCGAAGACTCTGACTCACGATTTGAAACTAGCTTCAGACAATGGTGCTCAAATTATATTTACTCCTGTCTTCGAGGAAATTTACTCTGACAACTACAGGTTTAAGCTCAGCGAAACTTCGTTTTCAAAGATTCTTTGCGGCGCGCACAGACCCGGACATTTTGATGGAGTACTTACCGTCGTAATGAAACTTCTTCAGATCATAACCCCCAACGCTGCCTATTTCGGTGAAAAAGATTTTCAACAGTTTCAGCTTGTAAAAGACATGAGCCGGGCTTTTTTTTTAAAAACTCAGATTATCGGTTGCCCCACAGTCCGTGAGACCGACGGATTGGCGATGAGTTCTCGTAATGTCAGACTAACTGCGGAAGGACGAAAAATGGCTCCTATGATCTACTCTGCCCTCTCTGAGTTCAGTGATTCAAAAGCTGCGATTGCCTTTCTGAACGAAAAAGGTATTGAAACTGAATATCTCGAAGAACATTTTGGTCGAAGATATATTGCCGCAACAATTGACGGCGTGAGGCTCATTGACAATGTCGCAATCTAAAAACAAAAATATTCTGATTATTCTCACCGGCTCTATCGCCTGCTATAAAGCGTGCACTGTAATTTCAAACCTGAAACAAAAGGGCCACGCCATTAAAGTGGTTTTATCTCCGAGCAGCTTAGAGTTTATCGGGCTCTCGACTATAGAAGGACTGATCGGCGAACCAGCTATTACCGATATGTATTCCAGCGGACATGTGATGGATCATATTAATTTAGAACGCTGGGCCGATCTGATTTTAGTGGCACCAGGAACAGCAAATTATATCAATAAAATCGCTAACGGTCTCGGTGATGACCTTTTAACAACGCTGTTTTTGGCCCACGATTTCAAAAAACCTTTTTTAATCGCACCGGCAATGAACACAAAAATGTACCTTCACCCCGTGACCCAGGGTTCTATTGAAAAATTAAAGCAGATGGGAATCGAAATTCTTGAAACTGCATCCGGCGTTTTAGCCTGCGGTGAGCTCGGCTCAGGCAAGCTGCTTGATCCGGAATTGATTGTTGCAGAAGTTGAGAGAAAACTATTGCCTCCGAAAGAAGAAAGCTCAAACGCCTCAATACAAGCTTCCGGAAAAAAATTGAAAATATTAATTACCTCAGGTGGTACCTCTGAACCCATTGATGATGTACGGGTCATTTCAAATCGAAGTTCAGGAAAAACTGCTGCCACATTGGCCAACATACTTTCTGAAACAGGTCTCGAAGTAACTTATTTGCACAGCCTGAACGCCGAAAAAGCAAAAAATAACTGTCAGCTTCGCTCATATGAAACTTTTGCAGATCTTCAAAAGCTACTTGCTGCTGAATTACAAAATACAGATTTTGACTTTGTTATTCACGCTGCTGCCGTCAGTGATTATTCTGTTCAGAATCAAAGCGGGAAAATCAGTAGCGAGGCAGAAGAATTAGTTTTAAATCTGAAAAGAAATCCGAAACTAATCGATTCGATCAAGAAAATAAGCCCACGCACAAGTCTGATTGCATTTAAGCTGACTTCAGGCGCCGACGACACGCAGATTTCGAATAAAGTTTCTTCGTTGTTTAAAAGTTCC
>JAYVIY010000382.1:0-2702 GCA_043769795.1 Pseudobdellovibrio sp.
GGGAAGCCAACTGCAAGATTAGATTTCTCAGGGGCTTCGGCCCCCTAAAGACTCCTCGGAGACTACGAGGTTGATAGGCATAAAGTGTTCATACAGCAATGTATTCAGCTTATATGTACTAATAGGTCGTGAGGCTTTTTTAAAATTTTCAAGAATTTTCTGTTTAACAGAGTTCTTCAGTTTCTAACTTATTTGCTAAAAATCAATTAAAACAATTTTTGCTGGTGCCTATAGCAGAGAGGTCACACCTGATCCCATTCCGAACTCAGAAGTTAAGCTCTCTTGCGGCGATGGTATTGCACAAGCAATTGTGTGAGAGAGTAGCACGGTGCCAGCTCTTTATTTATATAACCCGGTTAAGTTTAATCACTTAACCGGGTTTTTTTTTGTTATCATGTTAGGATTCTGGACACTTTTAGTGTCTCAAAACGATTATATACAGGCTAGCCATGGCACTTGGTTTGATAGTTTATCGCTTAGGCGGTGTTCCATGGCTTCCAAATTTATATATGCACAGTTCGCAATGGGAATTGTTTTGGGATGTATAATTGCGTGTTCGCCTACCAAATTCAGCAAAAACGCGCAAACGACGAGCTTTTGTGATTCAGCCGTAACAAATTGCGTAGTTCAAGTGTCATCTACAGAAGTTACACAAGGTTATAAAGTTGGTTCGGGCAAGGTCGACATTTTATTTGTAAATGATAATTCGGCTTCAATGTCTAAGAACCAAGTTCATATGGCGGCTAAGTTTGCAGGATTTATTCAGAACCTGGATTCTAAAAGTGTCGACTACCGAATTGCGATAACGACCACAGATTTAAATACAGTTTCTCAGTCCGCAACTCGTTTGATTTCATTCGGTGGTGGGCAAAAATTTATTACTCAGCTTGATGCCAACAGAGTAACTCTTTTCAATAATGCAATTATACGAAACGAAACTTTAGATTGCGAAAATTTAATAATTTCAATGTTCAATACTTACGGAACATCTTTTCAGACAAATTCATATTACAACGCACAGTACCCAATTAAGTGTCCCTCTTCTGATACTCGCGGAATCTACACTGCAAACCTTGTAGTTTCGGAGAATGCAGGTTCCTTGATGAGGACTGATGCTAACTTAAATATTATTCTGATATCTAATGATAATGTGCGTCAGGGAAAAACTATGGAATCGAAGGACAGTGCTTCAACATTTAATAGCATGATGCAGCAACAGTATCCTACAAAGTACTGGGACTTTAACTCGATAATAGTTAAGGACAGCGTTTGCAAGCAGTCGCAGACCCTGTATAACGCAGTAAATCAACAAGTTATGAATGAAATGGGTCCTGCAATCTCCGGTGGAATCGGAATTGAGTATGCAAATCTTTCAAATTCTGCCGCAAAAGATATAGATAATAATCCGCGGCCCAGAGGTCAGATTTTAGATATTTGTCAGAGTGATTACGCCCATAATTTTAATTTGATGGCTACACAGATTGCCGATGAAGCGAGAATGTTCGGAATGAAGTGCACACCAAGTGCAGCACCCATAGTTTCTGTAGCCGGAAATTCGGGAGCGAGCATTTCCTATGTTTGGAAAGGCGATAAATTAATTTTTGCAAGAGGGACGGAAGGCACTTCAGTTACAGTAAAATATAGTTGTTACACGGGCCCGACATAGGTCTTGAATTGTTTCGTTTTGAGAAAAATTAAATTATTTTTTTTCCTATATTAAAAAAAGCACAAAAAAAATTCTGAGAAATTAAATTTTAAGAACTAAGCTGCCGATAACTGAAGTATGGGAATGGTTGATAGATACAAAAAAGCAGGCGGGTTCGTTCAATTAATTCAGGTTATCGAAACCTGTAATAGTAAAAAACGCGAACAGTTTATGAAAATTATTTCGGAAGAAAATCCGGAGTGGGCAGATGCTCTTAATCAAAAGTGCCTGACTTTCGATAAAATTTTGAGTTGGAAAGCCGAAGCTATTTTGGAGATAATCGCTTCAGTAAATATGTTATCGTTCACGGCGGCCCTAAAAAGTTTAGATCCCGAAAAATTAGAACTTTTTTTGCAAAAAGTTTCTAATCAAGATCGTAAAAAATTTGAACTTGCTTTGGCGGAAGCCAAACCTAGCCCGAATGAAATTTCGGCAAGTGTAACCAAAGTAATTGGTGAGACCCGACTTCTCTTTGTTCAAGGTTCTCTGAAGGCAGATAAAATCGATCCACAATTAGCGATTCCTGACGATTATGAATTTATGCTCGGTAGAAATGAACAATCTCGAAATGCCGGTGGAAGCGCCAGCTCCTCTGTGTCGGGTGCTTCGCTGACGTTTGATGTTCCTGGCAGTCACGGTCCAAACCCTACGGTTAGTGCCAGTGTCAGCAGTTTAAATGCTGAATTCGATAAAATTCAAAAGCGAATTGTTTTGTTAACCAGAGAAGTTCAGACGCTGAAGTCTGAGAATCAGGTAATGAAAGACAAGCTAGATAAAATCAAAAAAATTGCTTAGAAAAACGCTTTCCAAATTCAATTGTTCAATGAAAAGTCTTCTGCTTTAACAATTGGCAAACCGTCGCTAAAAAGTGTCCTAAAACATCCTATTGGCCCTATATCTCTTGACCTCCCACGGTTTGGCGAATTATATTCGATGCTCTTTGAACATCGTCGGGGCGTAGCGCAGTCTGGTAGCGCATCTGGTTTGGGACCAGAGG
>JAYVIY010000383.1:0-2701 GCA_043769795.1 Pseudobdellovibrio sp.
ACAATTCCTGCCGGTCAAAGATCTGTTGAAGTTCCGATTGAGTTGCTAAAAAACGAAAGATGCAGAACTTCAGACATGCACCGCTGGCAAAAACATGCACATTTCGAATTTAATGCTGTTGTAACCGGAATTACCGGCGCGAATATGCTGAAGCCTTCTGCTTTGATCATCCTTGAAAAAGATGTAGATGATGAGAAATGTTTGGCAGCGCCGACTGTCTCAAACTGAGGCTATTCTCAAAATAGCACGATAACCGTATAATATTTGTTAACTCCCTTTGCGATTGTTCCGATAACGTCTAGGCAATACATGTGCGGGGAAACAATGAAAATTCTTTTTCAAATTGTGTTGGTTTTTATTTTCCAAATTTCAGCACATGCAAACGATCTATCAAGCGGCGGAGAATCCGAAGGCGGATATTCCTCATCCAATCAGAAAGAATTTGTAGCTAAAGACGGCAATTGTCCTACCCTTTTAAAAAAATGGGTCGATGACGACTTTACCGATCAGACTTCTTTCTTTTTTATTCCATTTAATAGCGAAGCGAAAGTATGTCAGAGTAATGTAAAAAATTATCAAGAGCTGTTGAAAAGTAGAAATCACAGTCCGAATTTTTCAGATTCAAATGCCTTGGGCAGCTATCTCAGTCAGAAGTATAAAGGTCAGATTCATGATAGCTACCAAGAACGCTATTTGAAAGATTGCAAAGCTCTCCCACCTGAAAAGGCTACGGCCATTCAAACCCGCTTTTATGCAGCTTCGGCCCGGATTGCTGCCGTTAATTCTCCGATTTTAGATGAAGTAGCGTATTATGATTCTTTGCTCCCGAGTTCTCCATCAATATTGCATGGTGTAGATTGCTCTCCGACATTTCCTGAAAACAGCAAAAGGTGTAGTGAATATAAAGTCAAAGCCCAGAGCTGCCAGGCGAATAAAGAAAAACGCTTTGAAGAACAAGTGGCAAAAACAAAAAAAAATCTGGTGATGATAGAAGATCTATTAAGGGCCCATCGAAATTGCGTTAAGAGTATTACGGGTCTTTCCGGACGCGCTTACACGCCTGAGGAGAAAGCCGGAGTCAAAAATTGTGATACATTTTTACAAGTGATAGAACTTAAAAAAAATGAAACACCTTGGATACGCGGTGAATCCTTTCAGAAAATTGCGATCAAATCCGGTCCGAACCCCAGAAATAAATTTACGACAGAGTATAATTTCGATGATAAGAACATCGATAAAGCCATTGCTTCACAGGTCGGAGCGAATCGAAAAGCTTTGACTGATACCTATAGTAATAATCTTGAAAATTTTCGCTGTCTTTCAGGCTCTGTTAAAGCTGACGGCAAACCCTGTGATTTTAAGAAAATACGAACTGATCTTTCCTCGTTACCGGCTCTAGATAGTTCTGACTATAAATATAAGGATTCTAAAGACGCGGAAGCAAAAACTTATATCGATGCAGAGGCCTGTCTTCTAGATCGGGGCGAAGATCGTTCTCGAACTCAGGAAATTGTCGATAGCTCCGGATCGGGCATTGCTTTAACAATTGCAACTTTAGGAATAGGTTCGGTGGCCAGTGGAATCAGAGCAGTAAATACCGTAAGCCGTGTAGGCCGAACAGCTGCTATAGTTGCAAATGGTGCGCTCAACGCAGCTCTTACAACCGAAGACCTGAAAAAAACATATGATACTTGCTCTAAGGAAACCAAAATGGTTTCTTCTCTGAGCGGTAAGTCAGAAGTAACTCAAGAGAATATTTGTTCTGACCCTAAATCTCCTCTGTCACAGGCTCGTGAAAAAGAATCAGATTGTCTTGTCAGCGCGCTATTAAGTGCTCCCGGACTGCTTCCATTTGCCGGCGCAGTTCCAAGCTTAGCCCGACTTGCTCGTAAACCTGCCGCCGCCGCAAATGCTGACCGTGCAGCTGTAGATAATTTTATTACCCGTATGTCAGGCCGAGAAAACCTTCGGGCACAGGATTTAGAGTTTGCAGGTTCGCTAAACAAAGAAGACCGGTTAATGGCCGCAGAAGGCATTTTAGGGCGAAATCTTTCACAAAAAGAAAAAGATGCATTATTCGCTGCGCACGAAACCGGTGGGCCTTTCTCATTTAATGGAAACTACACAGCTGCAGAAATTGAAGAAAAACGAGCACTCATGAAAGCCGCCGGTTTTTCAGATCGCGAAAGCGAAACTTTGCTCTGGAAAGGAATTACCGGGTTCAGTCGGGCTGAGATGGTACCACTAGCTCAGAAACGTGCCACAGAATTCTTCGGTATGCCGGTTTCACGGACCCAGGCCGATGCAATTTTCACAGATTTAGAAACTATTACGAAACCAAAAGAAGTCCGAATGAAAGCTTTGACTGATGCCGGATTTACGCCGACCCAGGCGCAGGAAATAATGGATCAAAAATTACGTTCAAGTGGTACTTTTAGCTCAACCTTAAAAGCCGCAGCTCCAGCGGTGGCAGTGAAACCCACTCCACCGGTTGCCCCAAAACCTGAGCCTGTGGCGGTGCCACCACCAACTCCAGTTCCACAGATTTCTCCGGAAGCAGAGTTATTAAAACAAAGACAGACCGAAGCCGCGGCGATAAAGAAACTGATAGGTACTGAAAAACTTTACGAAATTTCAGGAAATCCTAAAGCCAGCGTAAAAGAGATTGAAGCCGGTATCGATGAACAGCTAAGACGAAACG
>JAYVIY010000384.1:0-7297 GCA_043769795.1 Pseudobdellovibrio sp.
CTGCCATAATTCGTGCATTTTTTTATCGTCAAAGGCTTCGTATCCAATGGCCAAAGCCGAAATAAATTTTTCTTTCCCGCACGTAAAAGTTATATTGACCACCGGAATGCGACGAATTTCATTCATTAGGTGTGAGTCTGATAAAGTAAAGAACCAGAGATTACCCTCACTATCCAGCTCTTGAACAATCATCGGGCGACTGGCCAGCCCGCCATTGTGATCGACCGTGGTGATCATGCACACCCCGGCTTCTTCAATCGTTTCCGCGATGGCCCGCAAATCCTTACGATGCGATTTTTTTAAGAGGTTTTTCATAGACTTTTTTTACTCCTTATTATTTTTCTCAGCTTTCAAAATCAACACGGCCGCCTGCTGTTCTTCGAGTTCACGGCTAACGCAGTCATTGAAATTATCCGTAACCGGACTTTGCCAGGTTTCAACTCCATAATTTTCTGGATGCTGCGCCGAAGTTCTGAAACCAAGATTGTAGTAAGATTTTTTTCGCAACTGACATTTCAGTTGGGCCCGACAACCGGAAACCGGTGCGTCAGATATCAAAGGACAGTTATCATTTTTAAATGTTTCGCAACCCACAGAGAAAAGCAGAATTGTTAACACGCAGCCAAAAGCGGTCTTCATGGTGCTCTCCTTCAATAATTAAGTGAGCAAAAGTTGTTCCCGAAAAAAAATGAATTCGCCGATTTTTAGAGATTCTGTAGAAAAAGAAAGTAACTGTTCTCGTAGTACTTATTTAGGAAAAAATATTTTTTTGCTGGCTCTCTGAATTTTCTCTTCACCGAACGTACCGAAACGGGCACCAGGCAGTTGAAGCTGAGTCTCTTCTGATTTTCGCAGATTTCAGACACAGCTTCATCGCCGGTAAAAGAAACCAGAGTTAGCGAAAAATAGGGTCGCTCAAACTGAATAATTCTTTTGTCGAATTCAGAGTTCGCTTCAAGTCGGTGGGCCGCCGCCGGATTTACCTTCAGCCAGCACGGCTTACTGCAATTGCGCAAAGTTTCTGCGTCTGCGAATTCGGCGTTATCCACAACATTCGGAGTTGCTTTGAAAATTTTCTGATAGTCCTCGGCCAAACGTTCCAATAGACTTCTAGACTGAGAGGTCTCGGGCAGTACTCCCCAAATGACGTAATGACTATTTTGAAATTCCTGAAACAAACGGTGAGAAAGGGCGTCAGCCACGTTCTTCTGGTCAGCTTCTATAATAGAGGGCTGAATTAAGGGCGCCGTCCGCAAACTGATTCCGTTCAGCACAAGATAGAAAATACAGGCAGTTATAGCACCCAACGAAATTAAAATGGCCATAGTAACTCGGTTCATAGAGTTACTATTTAGGCTTTTAATGCGCGAAAGTCTCGTAATTTTTCATTTTTCGGTAAAGTGTTTTGCGGTCAATACCGATTTCTTTAGCGGTGCGGTCTTTAGCTCCACCATTTTTTTCGACAGCGAACTCGATGTACTTTTGCACGACTTCCTGTAAAAATGGCAGGTTCTTCTGTACCCGTAGTTTGAAAAATCGAACATTGTTTTCTATGGTATTGCCTTCAACAGCCGGCATTTTAACTTCAACAGTCTGATTTTCAGGCGTTGAGAGCAGAAAGTCACTGAGTTGAATGACGGGTGTAGTTGACATAACTACGGCTCTTTCCACAGAGTTTTCCAGTTCGCGAACATTTCCTTTCCATGGGTTTTCGAGTAAATATTTCTGAACATCTTCAGAAAATTCTTTAACGTTTAGGTTGTTAACCAACGCATATTTATGCGAAAAATATTCGGCCAAGGGCAAAATATCTTCAGTACGCTCACGTAAACTCGGTATCTGTACAGGTATGACGTTCAGTCTGAAAAACAGGTCTTCGCGAAAGGTATTATTCTGAATTTCTTCTTGCAGGTTTTTATGAGTGGCCGACATGATTCTGGCGTTAATATCCCTGAAATCGTTTTCGCCCACTCTTTTGATTTTTCGCTCCTGTAAGACTCTCAACAATTTAGCCTGAAGGGCCAAACTGAGATCCCCGACCTCATCAAGAAACAGTGTTCCGTCTTCAGCCTCTTCAAAGAGACCCACTTTCTTGTCGATGGCCCCAGTGAAGGCACCTTTTGCGTGACCGAACAATTCAGATTCAAGCAGGTTTTCCGGAATGGCCGAGCAGTTTATCGCAACAAATGGCCCCTTCGCACGACTGCTTTCGGCGTGAATATAGCGCGCAAAAACTTCTTTTCCTGATCCGCTCTCGCCAGAAATAAAGATGCTGGCCTGGCTTTGCGCCACTTTTTTAGCTACAGCAATAGCTTCTTGTAATTTCGGGCTTTTTCCGATCAGAAGTTCCGATTGCTTAAAATCTTTTGTCATGTATTTTTTCAAATCATTTACTTTTTGTTCGAGCCGATAATTGTGCAGCGCTCGCTCAATCGATATATGAAGCTGAACCAAATGAATCGGCTTTAGAATAAAATCACAGGCTCCTTTTTCAATGGCTAGGGTCGGCATATCCATCGATTTCACCGAAGTGGTGAATATAACCGGAAGATCGGGTCTGATCTTCTTGATATTTTCTATAAACTCGGTGCCGGGCATGCCGGTCAGTTCCTGATCTGAAATGAGCACGTCCCACTTCGCACTGAGATCGCGACCTTCTTTGAGAGCGGATTCCGCATCTGAGAAAGCAATGACATCATAGGCCTTCGGTTTAAAGTAGGCCACTAGAAGGTTCTGAACCACTTCATCATCATCGACGATGACTAGTCTCGTATTAGGTTTTTTATTTTCCATAATTCACTCACTTACTTCCTTAATTTGTTCTCTGAAATTTTTAGTGTTCTTTTTCCGGGCGAGGTTGCTCGTTTCGGCTATCTGGCCGGATATTTTTGACAAAGCTATTCAAACGGTCACGAACAGATTCCTGGGTTTCGCCGTATTTTTGCTGAACCAAGCCTGCAATTTTCGAAAAATCTCCCTTGGTCTGTTCAAGCTCATCATCGGTTAGGCGCCCCCATGACTTTACGATTTCGCCCTTTACTTCTTTCCATTTTCCTTTAAAAATATTTTCGTTCACGTAGTCTCCTTTTGTCGGATTTAGTTTTCTTTGGTAAAGCAATTGTTATTCCAGTTATTCAGTTTTATAAATTAATCATATTGTCCATAAGATCTCAGTTCGTCTAAATGAGTAATTAATACGCTGGCGAATGTCCTCAATTTACCCGTGGATTTGGCGCCAGTCTTACCAGTTTCGGAAGCGATTCAATCGTAACTTGAACCAGTACCGGGCCGATGAATAAGCCCGAAATGCCCAATACATATATTCCACCGAGTACCGAAAGCAGCGCAACGAACGGGTGAATTGCATTTTTTCCATAAACCAGAAGATAGGGTCTGACCAGGCTATCGAGCGCGCTGGCAAAGAGCGCAACAACCAAAAGAACCATTGCTGCCGTGTAATTCTGCTCAACTAAGGGCACAATACAAAGCCCCAGTGCCATTACTGCTGCGCCAATGACCGGTATGAACGACAAGAAAAATGTCAGCATAAAGACAAATGAAAAATCACCCACTCCGAGGGCCTGGGCGCCAATGGCAAGGACCAGACCGTGCACCAAACCCGCCAGCAACGAGGAAATCACCGCAGAATAGCTGCTGGTTCTGAGGCTTTCGGTCACGATACTTATTTCTCTGAACGAAAAAAGTCCGAGACGTTGAAAAAAGGTCTTTATTTTGTGTGATTCAGCTAAGAGATAGAAAAGTGCAATTAAAAAAATGAGTGTTGCTGTTAGAAAGCTCGGCAACTGACGAATCACATAAGCCGCGCGATCAAAAATGATATTTGCTGCCTTCTGAGCCAATTCTCCTGACACATCATCAACATTTACCCGCCGCCGAAGCCCGAAACGGCTAATGAAATGAGTAATTTCTTCTTCAGACTTCATAATATATTGTGACAACTTGTGAACGAACTCTTCTTTGGCGTTGCCATGCTGTGAAAATTCGGCGAAATGCGCATACATTTTCACCGTCATCATCAAAAACGGAATAATGAACAAACAAATCAGAAAAAGCAGGAGGAGGGCTGCGCACTTCTTACGGGATTTAATTGAAAACCCGAAAATGCGGACCAATTGAATTTTTTTAATCGACGGGTTTAGTACCGAAGCAAATATCGCCGCCACCGCCACCGTTGTAATAAATGGAAAAAAAATACTAGTAAAAATAACCGCGCAAACGAGAAAGAGCATAAACCGGTAAATACTCTTATTGTTGGCCGCAACACTATACATCCGTGCTGGATTGATCCGTAGCAGGCCGCTGATCCGTCTGAAACGTTTCGGCTTCATTATTCTTTTCGTCATCTGAAATGGGTCGTTCGACATCGGTTTCGTAAGTATGGGGATATTCCATCAGCGGGTCCAATGATTCATCCTGAGGAATATAGCTCATATTTTTGTCTCGATCGAAATCAACAGCAGGCTTAGGAATTTTCTTTACCGGCGTCTTATGCATGGATTTTTCTTTTTTTAGTTGAGAAGTTTTCATCGTTGCTTAGACATGAGCAAACCCTATGCCAAATCGAATTAAAGAGCCGAGGGCCTCAAACTAGGTGAATTTTGCCCCATTTAAAAGAGTAAAATAATATGCTTTTGATTAGGAATTTCGTGCATGTTAAAAATTGATTCAGTGAAAAGAAATATATTTACAAGTCTCTTTAATTCTCTCTACCGCACGAAAAGATTCGGTCAGATCATAGCAATTTGTTTGTTGATCGGGGCATTTTCGCTACTGAATTTCAGGAAGAATGCAAAAGAGAACCTTAGAACACGCCTGGAAAATCGCCTCGATACCTTCACAAGTTCAATCAACGAGAACATTAAAAACCATGCCACGACCCTTTCAATGGTTGACGCCTATTTTAGGTCTAAACTAGTCCTCGATACCAAAAACTTATCTGGCTATCTCGATAGTATTTACAACGGGAATCTAAGCAGCAACATCGACAGAATTGAATTCATCGAGTTCGATCCCAGAATTTCAACGATGCCTAATGGTGGAAAATTTGAGCGAGAGGCCTTAATGAACGCCGTGAGATCAGGGCAGATTACTATATCGAATCCAGTAACCTACTATAAAACCCACGGCTCGACGCGAGCCCAACTTCGAAGTTTAGTTATGTACTTGCCTTACTACGGCCGGGGCGCCCCACCCACAACCCCTGAAGAACGAATTAAAAACATAAAAGGAATTCTATTCATACCGATTGATCTTAACGAATTTTTTGCAACAAAATACGGTAGTTCAATTCTAGGAAGTGAAAATGTTAATTTTAGGGTTGATCTCATCGACAACCAGAAAAATAAACTCTTGATCTATGAAAGACTGAATCCGAAACTCAATTATAAATACCTCGAAAGCAGCAGCGCCTTTGACATTTATGGAAAACAGCTGCAACTCACCGCCACCACACTTCCGGAGTTTTTCACTTTGTGGGACCGCTATCTACCGAACATACTTTTCGCTTTCTTTGCTGTTATGCTGGTTCTATTAGCCGGAATCTTCTTTCAGACCCGCAATCTGCTGCATCACGAAGAAAAGGCCAATCTTCTTAAGGAAGAGTCTAATCGGGTTAAGGCGGCCTTCCTATCGAATATGAGCCATGAAATCAGAACGCCATTGAATGCCATTAACGGATTTTCTAAAATTTTGTCGCATTCAACTGATGAAGCCGAGAAACAGTATCTGGTAGAAAATATTAAAAAAAACAGCAATGAGCTGACTAACTTTATAGATAACATTCTAGACATTTCCCGCATTGAGTTCGGCAGAATCGTCATCAACCGTAAATACTTAAATCTGGTCTCATTCATAGAAAAAATAAAGCTTCCGATGGAAAACCGCGCGTTTTCGAAAGGTCTTCTATTTGAAATTGAGTCGCTGGGCACTTTACCTACCGAAATTGAGGTTGATGAGGCCCGAATAAAACAAATCCTCTTCAACTTAGTGGGTAACGCGGTTAAATTCACTGAAAAGGGGTACATCAAACTTCAGATTGAAGCCCAGAATGCAGGTTTCGGCCAGACTCTGCTGATGTTCACTATTGTCGATACCGGCATCGGTATTGCGACTTCGAGTCAGCTTGAATTGTTTCAACAATTTTCTCAGATCGATTATTCAAATACGCGACGCTACGGCGGAATCGGCCTAGGATTGGCCCTCTCACGCCGTTTAGCGCAACAACTTGACGGCGAAGTCTCATTGCTTGAAAGCCAGCTCGAACGAGGCTCGGTGTTTCGTCTTCGAATTCCCTGCGGAAATTTGCAACAAGTGCCGTGGAAAGAAAATCTTTTTTCTCAACTTCATAACTCAGCAGTGCAGCTCGACTTTCTTGGCAACCTGCGCCTCGAAAATTGCAAAATTCTGATTGTGGATGACTCGGCCGACAATCAAAATATTTTCAATTATTTTCTGAATTCGGCCGGTGCCGATACTGCTCTTGCAGCAAACGGAAAAATGGCCGTCGAGATGGCTTCCGTAAACGACTACGATTTAATTTTGATGGATATTCAAATGCCAGTTCTTGACGGACTGGCTGCTACAAAACAGCTGCGTGAACAGGGCTTCAGAAATCCGATAGTTGCACTTACTGCCCATGCTTCAGTCGAAGCAAAATTTAAATGCCTTGAAGCCGGTTGTGTCGACTTGATAACAAAACCTGTCACCGGAGAAACTTTAGTTAAAAAAATAAATGTCACTTTAGAGGAGTTCAGAAATGGTACCAAAAATAATTATACCTGAAGATGTTAGAAAGAGATACATCGAGCGACGAAAAAAAGATCTGGCCGATTGCCGCCTTGCGCTCAGTAAAGGTGATTTTAAGACCTTTGCCTTTGTCGGGCATCAAATTAAAGGAAATGCACTCACTTTCGGCTTTGATGAATTAACTCCATTGGCTCTTGAGATGGAAAAATTCGGTGCTGAAAAAAATATTGAGCGGCTACATGATTTGCTGAATCGATTCGAGTCTTTTCTAAGCCGACTTTGAATATTTAAGACAAACGATGGCATCTATGTTGCTAGCAAGGGAAATAGAGCATGAAGCTTGAATTCGAGGGGGAAATTATGGTTGCAGTTCCGCAAAGTTTTACAATTTTGCCGGTCAGTAAATTTAACACGTCATTGGTTAAATCCGTTAAACAGAAGCGAAAATCAAAAAAAATTCTATTGATCGAGGACGACTCTGAGATGAGTTTGGTGATCAGCAAGGCGCTCAAAGAAAACTACGGTTGTACAA
>JAYVIY010000385.1:0-2683 GCA_043769795.1 Pseudobdellovibrio sp.
CCCATCAGGCCTTTTAAAACATCGACAAGCTTCCCGTTGTCCCAGTTGCCCCCGGCTTTATTCGCGGCCAGCATCGCGGCCTCTTCGAATTCCTCAGTCCATGAAACCTCACGGTATTTGAACTTCTCGCCAGAGACTATAATATAGCCTTCGGCGACCGTGCCGGCCCGCGTTGGCTTTTTATATTTGGTTTCAATTTCTATTTTCGAACCGGGCGGAAAAGCATTTATTCGCTGGTGTCCGCCGTTCAAGCGTTTGGTTTTAACGTTGTAGACGATACCCCCGAGATCACCGAATTTATCAATGGTCTTCTGGAGGGTTAGGGTTTCGTCTTCTGTAATTTTTCGCGGATTTTTCGGGTGGGCGGATAGGTCGGTTATTTTCATAGTCTAGATTATTGTCCGATTTTTGAAAATTTGACAATAAATTCATAGCGCGTGGAAACCGAAGTTTTCCGATAGATCACGGAAACATACTTCGAAACCGACCTCGGGGAGAGCCCCAGCTGCTCGGCGATTTGTGGGTTATTTAAGGTTTTGAGCATTAACAAGGCAACCGATACCTGGGTCTTTGAAAGCCGGTCCCAGTTCCCGTTGCGGAAGCAGACGTCGTTTTTCAGGTCAATGGTGTGGGGTTCGGGTCGGTCTCGGTATTTGTCCCAGAGGCCGTATTCGTGGATCTTGTTATACAATGTCTTGATAGTAATGCCGAGGGATTCGGAAGCTAATATTTTGGATTTGTGAAGCTCAAGTGCCCCGATAATATGGGCCTTTTCTACTTCCGCAAGGGTGAGTTTTAAAGAGTAATTCGAAAACCGCTGATTACCGACCGGCAGAACTATTTCCATAAAACCCCCTGTTTAATAAACAAATACTGACCTAGTTTAACGTCTATGACAACAGTCTTTAGACCTTCGGCCAGTCTGGTTTTTAATTCAGATTCGTTTCGGGATGCTTTTCGCATTCGGCGGTTTTCAAGATAAGTTCTTTCCAAAACCTACGGTAATCGCTGTCGGGACTGATATCGCCGGCCACAATCATTTTCACAGCAGCCTCGCAAATTGAGGTGGCCTGAGCATCCGATTTGCTTTTAAAACGAACAGCGCAATCTGGCGGCATCAAAAACGGAAGCGGTTCTGGAAGGTGATCGGGGTCATAAACATTTCTATTGTTCACGTCGTCGCCCGGGTTCAGCGATACAATTAAAAACTCGTGGGTTTCATCGGGCGAGTCTTTATGTGCCGGTGGCAGCCCCTCTACGTCGCGCAGGTGGCAAACCGTAATGCTCCAGTGATCCCAAAACGCATGGAACTTCCCTTTCACGAGCCATTGCGAAATACACACGTGCGGTTTTTTGTCGTTTGCTTCTCTAAGGCCGTTACAATCCCAAGCCTGTGCTGCGCCGTCTAAATCTGGTTTTCTCATTGGCCATTCTCCATTATTTTACTGAGTTGTTTTGCGCCGGCTTTGTCGATCTTTTCCTGCGCAGTAAGTCCTGAATAGTTTTCTGCACGTTTTTCGGCAGCCTCTTTCCGCGCTGTCCGTCGGTGCTTTTGATTTTTTCGCATTTTGCTCTCCTTTAGTTGGTAAATTTACCAACTCGCCCCCTACTAAAAAAGCGAGTTGGGTGTTTTTAAACTTAGTTTTTGTTATAATATTATAATTTCATCGGCGACCTCCGCTCTCTTATTGTTTTTAATTTATGACAAGCTGTGCAAATCGTCTGCAGGTTCGTGGGGCAAATGCCTAACCCACCCTGATGTACGGGAATGATGTGGTCGGTCTGGTGGATATCGCCGGTCTGACTGCCGAGCCAATGATAGCCCACTTTTTTTAACGGTGAGTTTTCGGATTTCCGCCCGAAACACTCGACCTGCCAATCGGCACCCGGTGCCCCGCGTACTTTGTTCGAGTACTCGTATCGTTTTCTGATATCATTCCGCATCTCTTCTTCAAATGAAAACCCGCACTCCCGGCAGGCCCAGTTTTGCAAATGGATTAAACGATATATTTTAGCCCCCGGGGATTGCGGGGCGGATCGCCATTGTGCCGCACTCACGCATGAAGTAGAGCACCAGCGCTGCTGCCGGCCCGTTAAAGATTTGTCACACCAGACGCATTGGCCTTTCGGTGCTTTCAAGTTAGAAAGCGGCATGTACCTGCGGCTCCCGTTGGCCTCGAATTGCAGGCGTGCCCGTTCGCAGGGCTCGACAAATTCTAATTTTTCCAGCATTTCAAGCTCGTCCATTAATTATCGCACTCTTCACATGGGTGTTCGTGGCCCATGTCGCATTCGACAAAACCGTAACCGCCGCACTCTGTGCAGACGTTTTTTTCATCTAATTTTTCTACTGGTTTAGGCCGGCACTCTTCGCATAAAAATGTTGAATCGTCGTCGCCGATAGATAATTCGAACATTGAAAGCTGTCCGCATTTTGAGCACGTCATTGGAAATCCTGCGGGTGGCCCAGCTCAAGGCAGTCCAGGGTTTTCTGTACGTCGGGCCGGGTCTGCAGCTTAAAACTCCAGCGGCCATCAACGTGAACGTCCATGTGGATGCAAATCGTTTGCGTATTGTTGGCCTGCAAATAATGCTGAATTTGGGTTTTGAAATTTTCTAGCATTTTAGTCGCCGACTCCTCTATTCGTTTATTGTTTTTTTTCATTTCCGCATCGTAGTCCAC